>JACRGZ010000165.1 GCA_016234155.1 Nitrospirota bacterium
CCCTCTCCCCTTAGGGGAGAGGGATGGGTGAGGGGGTATTTTCAGGTGAACCCTCATGAACTTCCAGTTCACAAAGGATGATGAAAATCCCCCTTAATCCCCCTTTTTCAAAGGGGGAAATTAGTTACCCCCCTTTTCTAAAGGGGGGATGGGGGGATTATGGGGGGTAAAAGTCCCCCTTTTTTAAAGGGGGATTTAGGGGGATTATGGGGTAAGGGGGGATTTGAAAGGTTATTTTCAGGTGAACATTAGTCATTCTTGCGGCAGCATAATAATAGTCTCAGGGTTTAAATAGACCTGAAATGTATCGCCGGTGCGAACCCCCAGTCTTTGTAGTACAGTATCGCGGACGGCAATCCTTATGGCTGTCCCTGTTGAAGTAGTCTGCGTAACGAGATTATGGATATTCTTGCCGCTATAGAGAGATAACAGGTTTACATCAAAGAGATTCTCTCCTCCCTTTTTCTCTTCACCTTTCATGATGTGTACATCTTCGGGTCTCACACCCCAGATAATGTCTGTCCCTTCAGCAACCCACCTGTCACGAAATGTCCGTTTTACTGAGATGACCGCACCTCCTTCGACCCATTGCAGGACGACATAATCACCTTTTGCCTCAACTACATACCCCCTGAAAAGATTCCCCACGCCGAGAAACCGTGCCACACTTGCATCCTTAGGATGATAGAGGACCTCCTTTCTTTTACCTGTCTGCCTGATCCTGCCAGCGATGAGGATTGAGAAGACATCGCTGAGGAAGAATGCCTCCTCGAAATCATGGGTCACTAAAAGGGCCGTAAACTTAAGCTCTCTGTGAAGCTCCTTAAAAAGGTAATATGTATCTTCCCTGATCGCGGGATCAAGGGCTGATGTGGGTTCGTCCAACAAGATTAACCTCGGACGGATGGCTAATGCCCGTGCCAATGCTACCCTCTGAAGTTCACCACCTGAAAGCTTTGCCGGATAACGTTCAAGGAGGTGGCTTATATTCAACCGCGCGGACAGATGCCCTATATGCTGCTTCAGCTCGGTGTTGAACTCCCGGTTTGTAACCCTCAGTCCATAACTGATATTATCTGCCACAGAAAGGTGAGGAAAGAGTGATGTGTCCTGCGGGACATAGGCAAATGCCCTTGCCTCCGGGGGGGATGATGTAATATCTTTGCCATCAATAAGGATGCTCCCGCTATGGGGTCTATGAAGTCCTGCAATGGTCTCAAGGATAAGGGTCTTACCGGAGCCGCTTGGTCCAATTAGTGCATGTACCTCGCCGGGGCGAACTGCAAGGCTGAGTACATCTGTTTCAAAATCCTGCGCCCTTATAGTTAGATCCCGGAGCTCAATCATATCGCGGAAGCCCTAATAATCTGACAACAGACAAAACGCCCATGCCCAGCGCTAAAAGAATAACGATAGAGTATTGCCGCTGCGAGTATCCCCTTTTTTGCCAGCGGCATAGTCACGGTAAAAAATGCCTTTACCAGTGTTGCACCAAGAAATCATATCATATTCAGATTAACTTTAACCACCTCAAAAAGAGGCGCATATCCTTGCATCAGTTTTAGGCCTCGTTTGAACTTAACCGCCTTCGGCGGGACTTTTTAGACAGGATTAACTGGATTTACAAGATTTTTTATTATATTTTATATTTACTTTATTATTTATCATGTCCATCCTGTATATCCTGTATATCCTGTCAAAAAAGGAAATTCCTATACATTCTAAGGTTAACAACCACCGGATATTATACTCCATCAGGCTATACATTTGAGGCAGGGGGTACAGAGCCGAATGTTGAAGTAGCAGAAGAAGGAAAAAGTTTGCACTTTTCCGTTGATTTTTGGGGCTTATAGTAATACGATTCTTAATCAAACGATGTCAATATTCCTACATAACTGCAGGATATGGGATGAGGAGGGGTTTATTGAAGGGAGCGGTCTTCTTATTGAAGACGGGAAAATAAGGTCTCATCAGAAAGGGAAATCTCAATTACCTACCAATGTTATTCTCTATGATTTACATGGTTATACACTCCTGCCGGGCTTGATAGATATACATACACACGGTGTGGGGGACTTTGACACTAAGGATGCGTCTGTGGAGGGCATCATCAAAATGAGAGAGCTGCAGGCAGCGGACGGGACTACAGCCTTTCTGCCCACGCTCTACCCTGCTCCAATAAAGGAGATGAGAAGGACTATGGGGGTTATCAGAGAGGCGGGGACAGAGGGGCATGGGGCGGAGATTTTAGGCGTGCATTTGGAAGGACCCTTTATAAACCCTGTAATGCGTGGCGCCCTGGGCGCTGCATATCTGCTCCCTCCATCGGTGGAAACAGCAAAGAGGCTCATTGAAGGCTTTGAAGACCTTGTAAAGCTAATTACCGTGTCACCTGAATTAGAAGGGCCAGAATTAGAGGGAATTGATAAGTTGATCTGCTGGTGTGTTGAGAATGGGATCACTGTCTCTATGGGACACAGTAATGCAACTTTTGATGAGGCCGGCATGGCTTTCAAGTCAGGTGCAAAAGGGGCCACTCATCTGTTTAACAGGATGAGGGGGTTTCATCACCGTGAACCAGGTATTTCGGGTTTCTCCCTGACAGAAGATGAGATGTATACCGAGATTATTGCTGACCTGAAGCACCTTCATCCAGCGGTAATAAGGCTTGTATTAAATATCAAGAGTCGAAGGCGAATACTCCTTGTTTCAGATTCTGTCCGTGGCGCAAAAAAGAAAGAGTATGGCGCTGGTCCTGTCTTCTTACCTGATGGGACAATTGCAGGGAGTGCACAACTACTCTTTGATGGTGTAAGGAATCTTTGCGACATTGGTGTAAAATTGGAGGATGCAGTAACCTATGCGTCATATAACCCTGCTTCATATTCCGGGGTTAGTGAAAGAAAGGGTTCCTTGAAGTCTGGTTATGATGCCGACATATTAGTCGTGGATGGGGCACTAAATCTCAAGGGTATACTGATTCGGGGGAAATGGATCAATGGAAGGGAAAATGAATGACAGCGATATTCACGACATCATACGAATCCTGAAGAAAGATGTACGAAAGTGGGACATACCTGCCGTAGGACAGGTAGCGGAAAGGACAAAGGATCCATTTAAGGTCCTTATCTCATGCATACTCAGTCTCAGGACAAAGGATGTCACGACGGCAGAGGCGAGCCGCAGGCTCTTCTCCTTAGCAAACACGCCGGAAGATATACTGAAGATATCTATTGAAAAGATCGAACGGGCCATATTCCCGGTTGGATTCTACAGGATAAAGGCAAGAAACATCAGGGAGATGTGCAGGACGCTGAAAGAGTCTTACAATTCACGGGTACCTGATACAATAGATGAACTCCTGAAGTTGAAAGGTGTCGGCAGGAAGACGGCAAATCTCGTTGTCACTGTCGGATACGGTAAGGACGGTATATGCGTTGACACGCATGTGCACAGGATTTCCAACCGCTGGGGATATATCAGCACAAAGACACCTGAAAAATCAGAAGTGGCGCTCAGAGAAAAACTCCCAAGGAGATACTGGAAAATATACAATGATCTCCTTGTTACTTTTGGCCAAAACCTGTGCAAACCGGTTTCACCGTTGTGCAGTCAGTGTAATATAGCCAGGTATTGTGGAAGAAAAGGGGTCAAAAGAAGCCGTTAAGAGATTTTATTCAGATATAATCACCCTGCATTTGCCATCAGCTTTTCCCTCGCAGATATGGCAAGTTGTTCAAAATTACACCCGCTGAGATAATCTATTAACACCTTCTGCGCCCCCACCCATACATCATGCACAGAACACACCTTGTCCCGCTCGCAATAACCCGCGTATATAAGGCAGTAGTTCAAAAAGACCTGCCCCTCCATAGCCTCTATAACATCCAGCAGCTTTATATCCTTTGGATGTTTTGCCAGAGCAAACCCGCCCTTCTGGCCCTTATATGACGTGACAAACCCCTTTCTTGCGAGTGACTGAAGTAGTTTGGCAAGATAAGCCGAAGGTATATCCTGAACCCTGGCTATTTCCTCTATGTCGCATATCTTGTCCTCAGAATATTTGAATGATAGGTAAAGAATACCTCTTATTGAATACTCTGCTGCCTTGCTTAACCTGAACATTCATCCTCCATTAGTGCCTTTGTTTCCAGTTTAACTGGATATAAGACTATTTTTATCTTGTTTCAAGCAAGACCATTTTTATCCTATTTTAAAAAGTTTGTCAAGCACTTTTTTTATTTTAAAAAATATTTTTTTGACAATGGTAATCCAAGAATTCCCGCTTGCATCTCGACCTACGGAAGTTTAAGCATTTCTATTGCCTTAAGAAGAAGTCCCTTCTCATCCTTGTATTCAACCATCTCAATTGCATCATCTATCGGAAACCATTTGCAATCTACCACCTCTAAGTCATGGTCTTTCACATCTCCGCCGGTATATTCCATCAAAAAGAAGTAGACTATCTTGAAATATCGTGTCGTCCCGCCTTCTTCTTTGTGGGCATAGAAGTAATGGATGTTGTCTATTAACTTTATAATCTTTCCATCCAGACCTGTCTCCTCTTTAACTTCTCTATGGGCAGTCCTTGCAATATTCTCGCCCTTTTCAACAAGTCCCTTGGGAAGACACCACACCCTGCCTTCTTTAACAGCAATCAATACAACGTCAATCTGCCCATTTCTGCGACGGAATACAACGCCGCCGGACGAAATCTGCCGTTCAGTTCTCATCTGAAAATAACCCCATCCCCACCCTACGGCTACATTCTCAGGCCGCCGCCTATATCATCATAGATACTCTTGTAATAATCTTCTATTATATCTCCATTCTCATTCTTGACTACATAAGTCACATTCTCGAACTCCTGCAGGCAGAAGGCGCCGGTCAGAATATCCTTGAGACAGTCATGGTTCTCATCCCTCTGTTGTTTCGTCAAAACCAGTTTTTCCGGAAAAACATATTTCCTTCCTATCAGCCTTTTAAGTTCTTCCCTCCCCTGCCTGATAGTGATCTCAAATTTGCCATCTTTAAGTTTTCTTTCAAGAAACACAATATGCATGTTAACTTCCTCCTTTTTCCGTTCAGGAGGATTATTTTACACTAACAAGCCCACCACCTTCAACAATTACTCTGTATGCGATTTTCTATACACTCTATCTCCATGTCTACATTAAATACCCTACCGAAGTTATGAGACAAACTTATCTCTACCTCCGGAATACTTAAAGTAGTACTTAATATTTTAGACATCGAGGTTATCTCAACACCATGGATATTACAGGGAACTATCTTAGAAAATGGGGCAAGGTCATTATTCACATTCAATGAAAGGCCATGCATGGTAAAACCCCTTACAATCCTGACCCCGATAGAGCCTATTTTCTTACCATCTGCCCAGACCCCGGTATAACCCCATACCCTCTCAGAGGAGATATTAAAATCCGTTAACGTATCCATAATTACATCTTCTAACATCCGTAGATATGTGTAAAAATCATGGGTATATGTTCTAAGTTCGAGTATGGGATAAGCGATGACCTGCCCCGGTCCATGATATGTCGCACCTCCGCCGCGATCCACCCGGTAAAATGCAATCTTCGGATCATATTCTTCTTGAAGCGCCGGTTGTTCCGGCAAGCTCCGGCGGCCAAAGGTATAAGTAGGCGGATGCTGGAGTAGAATCAGTGTGTCTGTGATCCTGTCGTGTGAGCGCTCAAGAAAAAGCCTTTTTTGCAGATCCCACGCCCTACCATACTCCACCATACCCGGATTCAACAGGAGGCACCTTCTCACTCTTCCCTCCCCACCCCTCTAATATGTCCTTTATCTTTGACAGGAACTTATCAGCCTGGGCGCCATCAGTTACACGGTGATCAAAAGAGAGGCTGAGATATACCATCTGTCTGATTGCGATAGAATCATTAATAATGACAGGCCGTTTGGTAATAGCTCCGATGCCAAGGATTGCTGCATGCGGGGGCATTATAATCGGCGTCCCGAACAGGCTCCCGGAAATACCGTAATTAGTAATTGTAAATGTGCTATTCTGTACCTCTTCAACCTTTAATCTTTTATTCCTTGCCCTCTGAGCAAGGTCATAGCCCTCCTTAGCAAGCTCAATAAGATTCCTGGTATCTGCACCCTTGATCACCGGGACGATAAGACCATCTTCTAATGAGACCGCAATCCCGATATTTATATATTTCTTGATTACTATGCCATTATCAGACCACGACGAGTTGAGAACCGGGTATTCCTTAAGTGCAGAGGCAGATGCAAAGATTATAAAGGGGAGATAAGTAAGATGGACGCCATGACTTTTAAAAACGGCATCCTTGTTGGTCTCCCTATACCTTGCTATGCCTGTCATATCCACCTCAAAGGTGGTGGTCACATGAGGGGCAGCGTTTTTACTCTGAACCATACGTTCGGCAATCATCTTTCGCATCGGGCTAAGGGGCAATATCTCTTCAATAGCCTTTTCTGCCTCAACTACCCCTTTGACCGCCGCTTCTTCCTGTATCGTCGTCCTCTGTATGCCTGCGATATAGTCAAGTAAATCCTGTTTCGATACCCTCCCACCGGCGCCGCTACCCATGATATTTTTCAGATCGACGCCATATTCCTTGGCCAATCGTCTGACGAGCGGGGAATACCTCTTCTCAATCTCTACACCTACTTCAATTGTTGTTTTTTGAACTTCTGCTGCCGGAGTTTGTTGAACCTTAGCAGGTTCAGCCTCTTCAACAACATCTTCGGGAACCTCTTCTAACAGCGCTAAAACAGTCCCGACAGGTACCGTCTCATCTATCCCATGTAGTATCTTTCTTAAAACTCCTGCAGCAGGCGAAGGTATCTCAGTGTCTACCTTGTCCGTACTGATCTCTACGATTGGCTGGTCCTTTTTTACCTTCTCACCCTCACTTACCAGCCAACGCAGAATAGCCCCTTCAACGACACTCTCCCCCATCTGTGGCATGATAATATCTATAGCCATGGTCAATTAAAAAACTGAACTTATTAACAGTCTCAGAATAATGACGACATTTCTTTGCAAAATCCCTCCTAACCTCCCTTTTCCAAAGGGAGGGATAATCCCCTCTTTGAAAAAGAGGGGTTAGGGGAGATTTCCTCAATGATGTCTATTCAATTTTGA
>JACRGZ010000164.1 GCA_016234155.1 Nitrospirota bacterium
AACAGGGTGACATTCTCTGGGTGGATTTAGGTGACCCAAAATGATCAGAGGGTGGTTACAGGCATCCGCATGTTGTTATCCAGAATAATGTCTTCAATGAAAGCAGAATTAACACAGTGGTTGTCTGTGCTATCACCTCCAATCTGAAAAGATCGGAAGCGCCGGGTAACGTTTTACTCAGTAAGGGTGAAGGCAATCTCCCGAAAGACAGTGTGGCAAATATCTCCCAGATCATAACTGTAAATAAATCAGATCTTTTAGAAAAGATTGGCAGAGTATCCACATCAAAGGTTAAACAGATTATTGAAGGGGTTAAGCTCTTGATAGAGCCGCGAGAAATTTAGTGAATGAGGTGCCGGCGGCGTGATAAAAAATTCCCTTACAATCTTTTCATAATAAGTATATCAAAAACCTTAAAGTTGTAGATTGGACTATTTAAAATGCGGGGTCGTATTGTTGAGAGAAAGTAAGAATTATTTCAAAGGACATAAAAAGGACTTAGCAATGAAACAAAGTAGAATGATCTTGAAACGAATATGGCATAAGGTTCTGTTTATTTTATTCACTGCCTTCATTATAACAGGACTAAATTCTCTAAGTGTAAATGCGATTACTTTACAAGAAAAATGTCAGGAATATAAGAATAAAGGAGGTCAGAATATCCATCTGAATAAAGCAACAGAAAAAGAGTTGGAGTACCTCCCAGGTATTGGAATCAAGACAGCTCGTGCAATTGTGAACCACCGAAAGTCAATCAATGGGTTCAAAAGTTTGGAACAGTTACGTCTAGTCCGAGGTATAGGGGATGAAACTTACAATTGCTTAAAAGATTTTGTAGCTGTTAGCGACTAAGGAGAACGTCATCTATAACACCAATTCCGTCTACAAGGTGTCCTGAATAAGCTGAGCCTACCAACCGGATATTGACATGATATTCTCTATTTGATATAGTTTCGGTGTATGCCGAAACTAATAGAAACACAGAATATTATGGAGCAGGGCCGAATCCAGTTACAGCAGGTGCTGGAGGAAGCCGGGCTGAGGGTTGAGAATATCCAATCCGGCCAGAAGCCGTACGACTTTAATATGATAGTTCGCCGGGACCGCCTCACCGCTATGCTCGGTGTCGGTGTGTCATCATCCGGCCTTCCCCGCTTTATACTTGAGTTCGCCGGTGCGACCGGTTTAAAGAGAGAATCCCTCTATCCCGTCTTCATCGCTCCCTATGTGAGCCCACGCGGAGCCCAGATCCTGAAGGCGCATCAGATTGGCTTCTGTGATCTGGCCGGAAACTGCTACCTTACTTTCGGGAGTGTGCTGATTTCAAAAACAGGTGCCTCCAATCCCCTGCCGGCACGAAAGGAGGCCCGTGCCATGTTTTCACCCAGGGCATCACGGATCGCCCGGGCTTTCCTGTGTGATCCCTTGTGCGGCTGGCTTCAGAAAGACCTGGCGCAGAAGTTAAAAATGAGCCTCGGATATCTCCACAGTGTCATTGTGAGATTGTTGGAGCAAGATTATCTCCTAAGGGAAGGGGAACGGCTTTATCTGAAAAACCGAAAAGGGCTTCTCTCTGCATGGGGCGCTGCTTATCAGTACACCAGGAATGAGGTCCTTGAGTTTTACTCCTCCAGCGATCTGGGGGAATTCGAAGAAGTTCTGGATCAGTATTGCGAGGAGAAAAAAACCCGTTACGCCCTTACCCTCTTTGCGGGGGCCCGCTATCGCGCCCCCTTCGTGCGATACCCCCGCGTGCATGCCTATTTTGAGGGAGACGTGGATACAGCAGCAAGGGAACTCGATTTAAAACCTGTCCCAACCGGGGCCAACGTGGTCCTGCTTATTCCCTACGATGAAGGGGTATTCTATAAAATGCAACGGATACAGAACCGAAACATCGTCTCGGATGTGCAACTCTACCTGGATCTTCAGAGCGCAAAAGGTCGGGCCGAAGAGCAGGCGGCGGCCCTGGGCATTCAGCACCTTCAGTACCTTCTTCAGGAACATACGCCGGAGCAGGAGGCCCGGGTGCACGAGTTTCTGCGCCTGCGGGATGAAGGACAGGCGAAAGAGGGCAACGGGGACTTTTTGGATGTCGCCCGGCTCTATGAGGTGGCACTGTCCAAAGTCGAGGGCCGGTGGGATGAAAACATCGAATTCCACAAGGCATATGTCCGGCTTCGCCTCTGGCGGGCTTATCTTGAGGTAGCCGCTCAAAACCAGGACAAAAAGTTTCTCACAAAAACAGAATCCCTCTTTCCTTCCGATGAGGCGTTTGTGAGAGAGGCGGACCGGTTGATGTTCAACCCGGCCATGGCCCGATATGCGGCCCTGCTCTACAGTGCCCAGAAGTTTGCCATTGCCGCAACCCCTCAGGAACGGGAGGCGTGGGAAAAGAAAGCCAACGATTACTATACCGTTGCGGTCAGTCCCTACACCGAAGGATCCAGTATTGTAAAAGAAAGGGCGGAATCCATCGTCCGACTCCTCAAGCAAGGGGTACACCAACCATGGAGTGCAAATCATGCCTGACACACAATCCCGCTATGCCCCTGATGAGACAGCCGCCTCGATCTCGGTACTGGTGGAACTGGCCACAGCCCTGGGAGCTTATCGGGAGGACATCATCCTGGTGGGTGGATGGGTACCTTATTTTCTTATTCAGGGTAATCAAAAGACGTTTCAGTCGGATTTATTCCAAGCTGATGCGTTTCAGAGCGTATTCCATATCGGATCCCTGGATATTGATCTCGCCCTCAATATCCAAACGATCCGGGAACCCCGCTATCAGGCCATATCACGGATATTAGAACAGCGTGGATACGTAAGTAGAGGCGCCGAGAGTCCCTTCGGCTTCGCCCGGGAGACACGGACTCCAAAAGGCATCCCCATCAAGATCCATGTGGATTTTCTAGCGCCCGAATATGGTGGAACAGGAAAGCGGCGTCGCCACCAACGAGTGCAGGATATCCTCGCCCATAAGGCACGTGGGGGCGATCTGGCCTTTGAGCATTTCCTGGATATAGAGATCGAAGCGCCGCTCCCCGAAGGCGGCATCACAAAGGCACGGATCAGGATGGCGGATGTCCTCCCGTGCCTCGCAATGAAGGCGTTTGCCCTGGGGGATCGATTCAAGGAAAAAGACGCCTACGATATCTACATGGTATGCAAGCACTATCCAGGGAACCCGGAAAGTGTAGTGCGGGCGGTCAAACCACACGTTTCCAACAAGCTGGTCAGGGAAGCGCTTGAGATCCTCAGTGACCGTTTCATCCGTCTGGAGGCTATGGGGCCCGCTGCAGTAGCCACGTTCCTTGAAGTGCGCGATCCAACGCTCCGTGAAATTCGCATACGGGATGTTTACGAAACCGTGCAAGGTATTCTGCAAAGGGTTGTGACATAGGGCATTCACATGAACCCGTTCATGATGCTATGCCTATGAGAGTTTTATAAGGATAAGATGAAAACTACTTGATGCCCTGGATGAGGTCTTTCACTGGAAAATAGGCTGAGAAATAATGACTATAAATGTTAAACATTCTCTTGTAGTTGCATTTCCACTTATCGCCGCTTTAGCGTTTTCCATATATATTGTCCAGCATCAGATAGCAGGGTATAAGGGGGTAACAGAAAAGATCGAAGAGTTTATGACCCTCCCCAAGGGAGAATATCTTAAACCTGCTGTTATAGGATATGAACAGTTGGCTGCCGATATAATCTGGCTTCAGGCAATACAGGTTATAGGGGAGGATACAGTTACACCAAATGGATACGACTGGATATATCATGCACTTGATGTAGTGACCACACTCGATCCTGAATTTGCCTATGCCTATCAGCTTGGAGGGGTTACCTTGTCAGTACTTGGGAAGGCGCCGGAGAAAAGTAATACATTACTCCTTAAAGGGATGAGGGAAAATCCAGATATATGGCAGATCCCTTTTTACATAGGGTTTAATAACTTCTTCTATCTCAACGACTATGTGAGAGCTGCAGAGTATATGGCTAAGGCATCAGAACTGCCAGGCCATCCTGCCTACCTGCCAAAACTTGA
>JACRGZ010000162.1 GCA_016234155.1 Nitrospirota bacterium
AAGGGGGACTTTCCCCCCCCTTTTCTAAAGGGGCTGGGTTCCCGTTGCTGCGAAGCATTGCAACGGGAAGGGGGGGGATTATTTTCATCATCCTTTGAGAGCCTCTGGCTCATGGCGGTTCACCTGAAAATCCCCCCTCACCCTTCCCCTCTCCCCTCAGGGGAGAGGGCAGGGGTGAGGGCAGGGGTGAGGGGTTTTCATCCTCCTTTGTGCCCCGATAGGGGCATGAGGGTTCATCTGAAAATGCCCGTCTAAATCAGCACCGCACCCCTGCTGCCGGACGTCACCATCCTCGTATATCTCCCAAGCCAGCCCTTCTCCACCTTTGGCCTGGGTGGTTTCCAGAGCGCCCTTCTCCTGTTGATCTCTTCCTGACTTATCTTTACATCAAGTTTACGTCCGTGAATATCAATACTTATGATGTCACCATCTTTAATAAGCGCTACTGGCCCGCCTTCTGCCGCCTCCGGAGAAACATGCCCTATGCAGGCGCCGCGGGTGCCGCCTGAAAAACGTCCGTCCGTGATGAGCGCCACCTTATCACCCAGCCCCATACCCATTATATTTGCAGTGGGTGCAAGCATCTCCTGCATACCAGGCCCGCCCTTCGGTCCTTCATAACGGATGACCACCACATCACCTGCCCTGACCCTTCCACTAAGAATGCCTGCACATGCCTCTTCCTGCGATTCAAAGACAACGGCAGGTCCTTCATGTCTCAACATGACAGGGTTTACCCCTGCACTCTTTACTACAGCCCCTTCTGGGGCGAGGTTCCCGTATAATATGGCAAGTCCTCCGTCCCTGCTGTATGCATTCTCTATAGGCCGTATTACCTCTTTATCTCTTGTTACAGCATCCCTGATGTTCTCACCTATAGTCTTTGCGGTAACGCTCTTCTGCTTCAGGTCGAGGAGTCCGTCTATCCTGCTCAACTCTTTGAGTATCGCACTTACGCCACCCGCATTATGGACATCCTCTATATGCCACTTAGATGAGGGGCTCACCCTGCAAATATTAGGCACACGGGACGAGAGCTCGTTTATCCTTTTGAGGTCGTAGGCAATACCTCCCTCATGGGCTATCGCCAGGGTGTGCAGTACAGTGTTGGTGGACCCGCCCATCGCCAAATCCAGGGCAAAGGCATTATCAATAGCCTCTCTTGTGACAATGTCTCCCGGTTTTAGATCCATCCGGATCAATTCCAGAATCTGTCTCGCCGCCCATCGTATAAGTCCTCTTCTCTCATCAGATGTCGCAAGGGCTGTGCCGTTTCCCGGAAGGGCAAGACCGAGGGCCTCCATAAGACAGTTCATGGAGTTTGCCGTAAAAAGCCCGGAGCAGGAACCGCAGCCCGGGCATCCATGATCTTCGATATCCTTTAACTGTGCCTCTGTAATCTTTCCAGCCTTAAACTCACCCACACCTTCGAAGACTGAAATAAGATCCACCACTTTACCATTTGATGTTTTCCCTGCGGCCATCGGCCCGCCGCTCACAAATACAGTGGGGATATTCACTCGCATAGCCCCCATTATCATCCCCGGGACGATCTTGTCACAATTCGGTATGCAGACGATGCCGTCCAGCATATGGGCCTGGGCCATCGTCTCCACCGAGTCTGCAATAAGTTCACGGCTCGGCAATGAATAGAGCATCCCTTTGTGTCCCATTGCAATCCCGTCATCTACGCCTATGGTGTTAAACTCAAATGGGACACCGCCTGCCTTCCTGATCTCCTCCTTTACAATCCTCCCGAACTCCTGAAGATGGACATGGCCAGGTATGATGTCTATGTATGAGTTGACAACGCCGATGAAAGGCTTCTCAAAGTCTTCATCCTTAAGCCCGCATGCCTTTAAAAGACTCCTGTGCGGCGCCCGCTCAAAACCCTTTTTTATTATGTCACTGCGCATCGTCTTTATTCTTTACCCCTTTCTGAGACAACAGTCACTTTAATGAACTATTTAATGAACTACCCTGCAGCAAGCTGTCTGTATTTTGGATAATTCGTCTTTGTAGAACGTCCCCTTCCTACTTTGTTTAAGATAGTATACAGACAGCCCGTCAAACCTGTCAAATATTTCATCTGTAGTTGGATAATCAAAACCTTTCAGGCTTTTTGCACCGAGTTAATCGAAATCGCTTGTCAGAAAATGAAAAGTGTGAGGGTGATCAGCGTGTCGCAAGCAGAAAGATCTCTACCGGAATGATTGCGAAGCCATCTTCCATTTCAAGCCTGTCCCTGGAAATCAGTATTCCCCGTTTAAAGCCAAGCTTCTTTATTGTTCTGAGATCCGGAAACTCCGCATTCTTCTGATACTTCACCTCTACAGGGAGCAGTTCCCTTTCCCTCTTGACGATGAAATCTATCTCGCCGCCGTTTTTCCAGAAAAAGATCCTCGAGTTGAGCCAGTCCGGACGGTCAAACCTGTAAAACAGTTCATTCGCAATAACCTGTTCAGTAAGCCTTGCCTTCATGCCAGTGCTCGCGAGGGATCTACTCACGTTGTCGCTGTACACAAGCCAGTTATCCACCCACCCCCAGAGGCTCCATAAGATAAAACTGTCGAGGAAGTATGCCTTTTTCAGTTTCTTGATCCTCGGCCTTCTGGTATTGATATCTATCTGGTAAAGGGTTTTGAGGACAAAGGAATCCTCCATGGTCTCTATGTATTCAGATACCGTTTTATGGGTGGCAACGCCGATCTTTTTTGCAATCGTCTCCCATCCGAAGGCAGAGACTGCTATTGTTATCAGCTCATTGATTATCTGCCGTGCTGTCCTCTCGTTCCTGCCGGCCTTTGAGATATCCCCCCGCAGCCACTGCTGGTATAGCTCATAAACGGCATACCCGACTTCATGCTCCGGAAAGTATGCATTGATGGCAGTAATAAATCCGCCGGTGATAAGGAACTGTTCATAGAGTATGGCAAGTTCCCCGAGATGAGGCTGCAATGAAAGCATTGTCTTAAAGGCAGACCGATCGAGGGTAAAGATGTCAATGCCGCCTGCAATCTCTCCGACGAAGTGTGAAAAGATATCTTGATTAATCAAACTCACATACTCCCTGAATGTCAGGGGAAGCATGATCTTGTCCGGGCCTCCTGTCTTGCCGCGTCTGCCGGGCAATCGCTCCATGCCCTTCCTCAGGTCCGCCGCATTTGAGCCGGTCAACACCATGCCCGCCTGTGAGAGTTTTCCTGTGTCAACGAGGTATTTTATCCCCTTCTGCCAGTCTCTTACGGACGTGACCTCATCGAGGAAGATGTAGAGTCTTTTCTTTTGTAAGTTCAGCTTCTTTATGTAATCGAGGTATGTCTCGAGGAGTTCTATGAGTTCCTTATAGTCATCAATGTTATCACAGGAATAGTACATCACCTGCTCTTTGAGAACTCCCTCTTTCTTCAGGAAATCATTAATCAGTATTTTAAGCGCCGTGGTCTTTCCGACCTGCCGGGGGCCGCGAAGCGTATATACCGCAAAGCGGTCAAGGTCGAATTCCTCCAGCACCTGTGGCCGCCGCCTGAACCTTTGCGCATTCATCTCCCTGATTTTCGGGTCATGGCTTATGAGGCTCTTATCCTGCCACCATATGTTCTGATTAATTATCCGGTTTATCATGCTATTTATAATATCATATTATTTATTAATTTGATATTATAAATAGCAAAATATCTTACTTTCAGGGAATCTCTATATATCTCAAAGCGATCAAAGCAATTTTCTAATGGTATCATAAGTCATCATCAAAGACCGCTTGTTTTTCAGCGCCTCCATGGCAGTTATACCGCTGCCAGCAAAGGGGTCGAAAACGATTCCCCCCTCAGGGCAGTATATCTTTATATATTCACCAACTACGTTCCACGTCTTTCTTGACCAGTACTTATGCCAGAGATACATAGAGGTGTGGGCAAGCGGCGGAATTTGACGATTTTCGATGAGTTTACCGCCTGGATGGGTCCATTTGGGCTTAGATTGTTTCATCTGAAAATTTGAAGCTTCTGGAGTGCAAAATCTCCAGATTTTGCATGCAACGACTGGAGTCGTTGCACTCCACATTTATTCAATTTTCATCCTCTTGGCACACAGCCTGGGCTCATGACGGTTCACCTGAAAATGCGCTCCCCTATTTCAGGAAACTGTAGCGTGGGGGTTTATCCCCCACTTATAGCCGACCATAAAGGTCGGCGCTACATTCTTCGTCATCATTTATGCATTTTAACCAATGCCTTAACTATAAGTCAAACAACTTTAATCCGAAAGATCACACCTTTGCACTCAACACAGGCAACCCAAGTCTCTGTCTCCTGTTTTCTCCTTTGAATAATTCATTTTTTCTCACAGGAATATCACCCCTATCCCCCTCATGCTGAACTTGCAATTTTGTCTGGAGGCTGGAGGCGTGCTGTATTGTGTGTTTGCCAAATCTGCTTGATATCTCATCAACGGCATTGTATATCTTAACCATCTTTTCTATCCTTGGTACATCGTCAAATATGGTGTACTGGACACTTGTTCCGGACTGGAGACCGGCCAGCACTATACCGGTTGAACGGTAAAGGGTGTCAGGGTCATATACCTCTCGGAAACCGTCCTTGAGCAAACCCACAATCTCCACAGGATAGGCCGTATAACGATTGAGTTTCAACTCAATCCCCATGTCCCTGAAGTCCTGTCTCCTCAGGAAGATGATAAGCCTTGATGCCATGAGGTGATGACGCCGTGCCTTTATGCAGGCATTCTCAAGGTTCTTTGTTAACTGGGCAAATATAAATTCCTCATCCTTTGACGGCGGGGTGAAGGTCTTTGTCTTGCTTATAGATTTGTAATCACTCTTTGACTCTCTAATAACGGGATAGACGCTCCTCCCATTCAGTTCATGCCATATCTCCTGATAGGGTTTAGAAAGGTATGTTTTTATGAACTCCTCTTTGCCTACGGCAAATTCAAGGGCAGTTGTTATACCGAACTTTCTCAGGAACGCAGACGTATTTGCCCCTATACCCCAGATCTTCTCTACAGGTAGTTTCGCAAGGTATATGTGTATCTCGTTACCCGGAATAATCGTCAATCCCCCTGGCTTTTTGTGCTTTGAGCCAATCTTGGCAAGGACTTTGGAAAGACTTACACCGATGGATACGCTTATACCCAGTTCCCTTGTTATCGTCTCCTGAACCCTTTGTGCGATATGTGAGTAATGGCCGTGAAAACTCCTTCTCATACCAGTGAGGTCAACAAATGCCTCGTCTATGGAATACTCCTCTACATCAGGTGAAAAACGTCTCACTATCTCAAACATCCTTATTGAAAAGAGGCTGTATGTCTCATAATCAGAGGGGAGGAGGACAACATCAGGACAGACCTTCTTTGCCTCAAATAGCCGCATCCCCCGTTCCACTCCCTTAGCCTTTGCCTCATAGCTTGCAGCGGCAACTATGCCGCGCTCCTTTCCTGTTACAACAGGCATCCCCTTTAGTTCAGGATGGATTGCCTGCTCACAGGATGCAAAAAACGCATCGGCATCTATGTGCATTATGGCCCGCGGCCATGAGTGGATGGTAAGAGGTTGGGAGATCATTTATACTTCCTCACCACTGCTGTAACTACCAGTTATA
>JACRGZ010000167.1 GCA_016234155.1 Nitrospirota bacterium
CTTTTCCAAAGGGAGGGATAATCCCCTCTTTGAAAAAGAGGGGTTAGGGGAGATTTCCTCAATGATGTCTATTCAATTTTGAGACCCTTAATAATTCTTTTTACATTTTAATCTTTCATTTTGATTTTTGATTTTTGATTTAAAATTTACCCCCTCCGCCTCATCCTTACATGGGCCTTTATAGAGTCCATCGCATCAACAGATTCTTCCCGTATAGCGTGTCCTGTAAGCTTTAGAAACACATCTTCCAATGTCGGCCGTCTCACCCCTACAGAGTATATCTCAAAATCTGTGCTCTTTATAAAAGACGGCAGGAATTCTTCGCCCTTCTCGACCTCAAAGGATATGCCATTCCCTCCATTGCTTACATTGTATCCATACATCCTGTTTACAAACTCTGCCGCCATCTTATTGTCTGCGGCCTGAAGATATATGATGTCGCCCCCCACCCCCTTCTTCAGGCTATCAGGAGTCCCGAGGGCTATCATCTCTCCATTATCTATTATCGCTATAGAGTCACAATTCTCTGCCTCATCCATATAATGAGTGGTCAGGAATATCGTGATATTATTCTCTTCACGGAGCTTGTGAAGATAACCCCATATATGGCTCCTCGTCTGGGGATCAAGGCCCAGCGTAGGCTCATCGAGGAATAACACCTTCGGGTTATGCAGGAGACCACGGGCAATCTCAAGCCTGCGCTTCATGCCTCCTGAAAAAGTATTTACAAGATCATTCTTCCGTTTATCCAGTTCCACCATTGAGAGGAGTTTCCCGATCTGCGTCCTTCTAAGCGACCGCGGCATGCCATAAATCATCCCGTGGAATTCGAGGTTCTCCCATGCAGTAAGCCGCTCATCCAGACTTGGGTCCTGGAATACAAGCCCTATAGATTGTCTGACCATATGGGGTTGTGATACCACATCATAACCATTTAGTGCAGCCTTTCCACTTGTAGGCTTCAGTAAAGTACACAGGATATTTATAGTCGTGGTCTTCCCTGCACCATTAGGACCAAGAAAGCCAAATATAGCCCCACGGGGCACATTAAAGGAGACACCTTTAACTGCTTCAACTACAGGTCCACCGCGTTTTACCCTGAACTCTTTTCTGAGATTCTCAGCCGTTATCATGGTAACCTGGTAGGGTGGGCATTGCCCACCAACAAAGGAGGTGGGCAATGCCCACCCTACTATTGCCGACCATAAAGATCGGCTTTACACTCAATACTCCAGCACTTCAACCCCCTTCGGTATTTTGAAGTCAAAGAGGCTGTCCTTGAGTCCGGTGTTAAATTTTATGCCGGAGAAATCAAAAGAGACTTTGTTGCCGCTTTTTTCATAAAGTGTAAGTTTACTTATGTGGGATGTTTTTTTCTCTATCTCAACCACTACCTTCTCAACCATAGACATCGCCTTTGGATAAAGCTCCATTTTAAAGAAATCAGTAGCGATGTCTTCGCCTTTTATCGTGAACATATCCTGCCATTTTTCTATGTTTGAAAGGAGCCCCATGGCAGGTTCAGCATCCGGATGGTCTGATGCTTTTTGAACAATTGCCTGCTTCTGTTCATGAAAGTAGAGTATAATTTTTTCATCTTTGATGAATATATTCTGCTTGACAGGTTTTGTGTAATCCCATCTTGCCAGTTTCGGCTTCTTCAGATACAGCTTCCCCTTGAAGACCTTTTCTTCAAACCCCTGTATGGAACTGCGCTGAACAAAGTCAGCGGTGAGGTCGTGAACATCCCGGTAGGTTGATTGCAACCTATCCAGTATTTCATCTGAAAATAACCCCATCCCCACTCCTTCGACTTCTCTCAGGACAGGCCTATCCCTCCCCTTGAAGGGGAGGTAATTTTCATCGTCATTTGTGAGCCTCTGGCTCATGTCCGTTTCATCTGATGATCCTAGCTCAAATCCCCCCTTACCCCATAATCCCCCTAAATCCCCCTTTAAAAAAGGGGGACTTTTACCCCCCTTTTCTAAAGGGGGGAAGGGGGGATTATTCTCTGAGAAAGCAATAGACGACAGAAGAAGCATAGAGATAAATGCCGGCAAAATTAATCCACATTCTACATTCCGCATTCCGCACTCCGCACTTCAAACCCCTCCCCTCTCCCTTCTCAGAACTTCCCTCGGCTTTCCTCCTACAGACGGCCCTACAAACCCGTCTTCCTCCATCATCTCAATGAGCCTTGCCGCACGATTAAATCCAATACGAAGCCGGCGCTGTATAAGTGATATAGATGCCTGGTCGGTAGATAGGACAATATCAAGGGCCTGCTGATAGTAATCGTCCCGTTCGATATCAGAGGCCGCGTCTTCCTCAAAGGCCTGTTGAGGTTGAAAACTGTAATCCGGACTCCCCTGAGCCTTGATATAATCCACCAGTTTCTTCATCTCTGCCTCAAAAATATATGCACCGTGCACCCTCAACAGCTTGGAAGTACCCGGCTGTAAGAACAGCATATCGCCTTTTTCCAAGAGATCCTCCGCCCCGATAGTGTCAAGGATAGTCCTTGAGTCTATCCTGGATGACACCTTGAAGGATATACGGGCAGGGAAGTTCGCCTTGATAACCCCTGTGAGGACATCTACAGAGGGGCGCTGGGTTGCCAGGATGAGATGTATGCCTGCCGCCCTTGCCATCTGCGCCAGTCTTGCGATGGAGTCCTCAACCTCCCGCTGTGCCGTCATCATCAGGTCCGCAAGCTCATCCACTATAACCACGACATAGGGGAGGGCCTCTTCGCTGTTTGCCGTCTTGTTGTATCCGTCAATATTCCTGACACCCCTCTCAGCCAGGATACGGTATCTCCTCTGCATCTCCTCTACCAGCTTCTGTAATATCCATGATGCCTCCTTAGGCTGGGTTATGACCGGCGTGAGGAGATGCGGGATCCCCTCATAGGCAGAGAGCTCCAATATCTTGGGGTCTATCATTACCATCTTAAGGTCTACAGGTGTGGTATTGAAAAGGAGACTTGAAATCATACTGTTTAATGCCACACTCTTACCGGAGCCTGTAGCGCCGGCCACTAACAGATGGGGCATCCTTGTAAGATCAGCCACCACAGGATTACCGGATATATCCTTTCCGAGCGCTAAGGTAAGTTTTGACTTTGATGCCCTGAACAACTCAGAGGCAATTATCTCCTTTAAATATACGTCCCCCCTTAACTGGTTCGGCACCTCTATCCCTACGGTAGATTTTCCCGGCAAAGGCGCCACAATGCGTACACTCCCTGATTTCATTGCTAAGGCAAGGTCATCTGAAAGATTAACAATCTTTGACAGCTTCACCCCCGGGGCCGGTTCAAACTCATACATCGTTATAACAGGTCCCGGATGCACCTCTACTATCTGCCCGTCTATCCCAAAATCGAGGAGCTTTTTCTCAAGGATACTGGAGTTTATCAGGAAGTCTTCATTGCTCACCTTATTGCCCGACGGCGGGGGGTCACTCAATATAGACAGGGGCGGGAGCTTATATGTGCCGTCAGGAACGACCTCCGGAAACCTGAAGCGCTCCTGCCGGGGAATAGTCTCAATCTCCTGAGTCTTGTCTGTGGCATGTGCCGGAGGCTGAGTATCAGGAGACGGTTCCTGCACATGCAGCGACAGTTGCTCACTCAAACCATTATTGATTCCTGCGGTCAATGGCTGGTTGAGCACAGGTTGTTTTTTCATCCACTTCCTGAAAAGGATTTTCTTCACCAGCGGGAATAATTCTACGACCCTGTTCCAGACAGAAGAAGCAATGTCAACAGGGGAGAATCCAACAGCAATTACAGCAGATACCACAACCAGCGTGAAGGTTATCAAGTGTGCGCCAAAGATGGCACAGCATCCAATCAGCATAGAGGCAATCATATCCCCCAAAAGCCCGCCTGCAGGGATACTCCCTTTTATGGAGAGGGATATACGCTCAAAGTGCAGATGTAGAAAGGTGGGGAGTGAGAGAAAGAGCAGGACAAAACCGATAACCCTTCCTGCAATGGAAACACCTTCTCCACTTTTTAATTTTTTCCACCCTATCATAAACAGGGCAAAGGGGAAGAGGTAAGCAGCCCCGCCGAAGAGTGAAAACAGGAAATCTGATAAATAGGCGCCAAAAATGCCGGTCAGGTTCTTTACCGTCGGGCTTGTTGATGCAGAATTCAGTGAAGGGTCATCGGGACTGTAAGAAACAAGGCTTGCAAATATGAGGAGTCCGGCGGCCAAATAGACAATGCCCCATACCTCGCCGACCCATTTTTTTTTCTCGTTTGTCTTTTTCTCAGCCATAAATAGAGTGAATGGTGTTATTTTTGATCCTCAAGAAAATAAAAAACATATAACAAGAAATGAATAATGAAAATTTGCCTCAAAGAACTAAAAGAGACACAAAAAACACTTAAACATTTTTCATTTTTTGTTTAGTGTTATTCATTATCATTAAGTTATTCAATATGCTGAGTAGTTACTATACTTCTATAATAATCGGTATAATCATCGGCCTCCTCTCCATCTTCTTCTTTATATGCCTCTTCAGTGCACTTGTCACACGCTCCTTCACGACTATCCACTCCTGCTTTGACTCCTGTTCCATCTCGCCAAGCAATGCAATCACTATACTCCGCAGTTCATCCATCACCTCCTGAGACTCTGCCTCATAGACAAATCCGCGGGTAATAATCTCAGGGCCGGTTACTACTTTAGCCGTACTCTTTTCTATCCCTATCAGGACGATAATTATACCATCCATGCCGAGGTGCTTGCGGTCCCGTAAAACAATGCTTCCCACATCCCCTATCCCCTTTCCGTCCACAAAGACCCTTCCGGCCCCAGCTTTCCCGGCAATCGCCGCACTATCCTTTGTAAATTTGGCAATGTCACCATCTTCAAGTATCAGGATGTTTTCTTTCGGTATGTTAAGCCCCTCTGCCAGCCTTGCATGGTAGACAAGGTGTCTGTATTCTCCATGGATGGGGATAAAGTATTTCGGCCTTACAAGGTTGATCATCATCTTCTGCTCTTCCCTGCAGGCATGACCTGATACGTGTATGTCAGAGACCTGCTCATAGAGCACATTCGCCCCGCGGCGGAAGAGGTGGTTGATCACCCTCCCTATGGCCCTCTCATTGCCTGGGATAAATCTTGCGGATAAGAGTACCGTATCACCCTCTTTGACCTTTATCTGCTTATGGTCATCCATCGCCATCCTTGAGAGGGAAGACATAGGCTCCCCCTGACTCCCGGTTGTAACAATTACAATTTCATCATCCGGGAGGGTATAAAGATCCTCCATCGCAGTCTTTACATCCGGGGGATACCTCAGATAACCGAGCTCTTCAGCTATCCTCGAGTTGTTTATCATACTCCTGCCATTCAGAATAACCTTCCTCTTATATTTGGCAGCAACATCTATCACCTGCTGAATCCTGTGAATGTTTGAGGCAAATGTCGCCACTATAATCCTTTTCTTTGTGTCCCCAAATATCTTGTCAAATGCCGTGCCGACCTCCCGTTCCGAGAGTGAATAACCCTCCTTCTCTACATTTGTGCTGTCTGAAAGGAGCACAAGTGTGCCCATCTCACCGTAGTCACCAAAACGGTGAATATCCAACAGCTCGCCGTCAACAGGGGTCTGATCTATCTTGAAATCGCCTGTGTGAACTACACGTCCCGCAGGCGTAGTAATACCAAGCCCAATCCCGTCAACAATGCTGTGGGTTATCCTTATGCACTCCACAGAAAATACGCCAATCTGTATAATCTCTCTCGGTCTGACACAAATCAGTGTACTTTTCTCATTCAGTTCATGTTCTTTAAGTTTTTCAGAGATAAGGCCAAGGGTAAGCGGGGTGCCGTAGACAGGTACGTTAATCTCCCTCAATAAATAAGGGAGGGCTCCTATATGGTCTTCATGGCCATGGGTTATAATAATACCGAGGACCTTTTCCCGATTCTCAATGAGATATGTTATATCAGGAATGACGACATCAACACCAAGCATCTCCTCCTCAGGAAACATCAGCCCGGCGTCAACCACTAAGATGTCGTCACCAGACTGGAAGACCGTCATATTAAGACCGATCTCACCCACTCCACCCAGCGGTATAATCAGGAGGGTTGCATCATCCATATACGGCTAATTTAGACAGTCTCTCCATTATCATTATAGGCTGTAATCTTGTAGTTGCATCATCCATATGTGGCTAATTTAGCACTTTTCCGGCATAAATTCAAAATTTTCCTCTTTACTTTTTTGTCTTCTTGCTATCATAACTCTCTATAACCTTACCGGTTATATCTATTGTGTTTGGCATGTAGAGGACGCGGGGGTCTTTCTCTAATATAATGGTATACTTTCCTTCCTCTCCTGCCTTTTTCACTACCTCAAGTATCTCACCTATCAATTTTCCCCCTATCTCCTTATCCATCTCCCTCAAACCTGCCTCTGTCTCATCTCTAAGCCGTTTTAATTCCCTTACCTCTTTCTGAAACCTCTCATCCTTCTCTTTTTTTTCTGTGTCTGACAACCCGCCTTTATCTATCTCTGAACGGAGTTTCCTTAAAGACTCTTCCTTCTCTGACAGGAGTTTCCTCTTCCCTCCCATCTCACCCTCAATCTGTGTCCTTGCATCCTTGCCGCCTTTTGATTCAATTATCACCTTTTGCATGTCAACTACGCCGATCCTGACAACATCGGCCTTTTCAGCGGCTTTTGCGGCTACTGCAAAAGAAAATGCTGCTATTAAGACGAGCACAGACACCCTGACAATTTTCTTCATAATTCCTCCTTGGTGTTTATATAATTTCCTCTCACCCTATCTCCGGCCTTTTTTGGTGGGCGGTGCCCACCCTACGGCTTTTCTCATAATTCCTCCTCTTTTTTTGTTCCTACTCAGCATATTGAATAACTTAATGATAATGAAAAACATATAACAAAAAATGAAAAATGTTTAAGTGTTTCTTAACGATCCATCCTTTTCTAATTTTTCATTATTCATTTCTTGTTATATGTTTTTCATTTTCTTGAGGATCAAAAATAACACCTGCTGAGTAGTTACCTTTTTTTTTAGAATTTCATCCCCCTCTGCTGCGATGCCATAAATTCCATTAAATTATCGGCTATCTTTCCCCACTCTTCCATACTGACATCTTCAGGACGTTTATTGGGAGCAATGCCGGACCTTTCGAGTACGCTCTTTATGGTCTCCTTTTTATAGCCTGACAGGGAAAGGGAGTTAAAAAGCATCTTTCTCCTGTAATAGAAGGCGGACTTAATCAGCCCCCAGAAGAGCCCCTCATTCCTTACATCCACTGCAACCTTTTCCCTTGGGATAATCTTAAGGACGGTGGAATCAACCTCAGGGACAGGATAAAACGACTTACGCGACACATTAAAGGCTATAGTTGGGATGGCATAGAACTGTACAGCTATGGATAGCATGCCGTAGTCTTTGCTGTCAGGTGATGCTACCACCCGCTTTGCCACCTCCTTCTGCAGCATTACGGTCATGGAGACAACCATCCCGCGCAACTCTATAAGGCGGAACAGGATGGGGGTGGAGATATAGTAGGGGAGGTTTGCGACCACCTTAAACCTTGTCTCTATCTTGTAATAAGGAAATTGCAGTGCGTCTGCCTCTACTATGGTGAGGTTTGGGTATGGGGCTGCACGTTCTTTGAGGCTTTCAACTATATCGTGGTCTATTTCGATTGCAATGACGCTGCCGGCAAGCTCAGCCATTTGGAATGTAAGCGCCCCCCTGCCGGGCCCTATCTCAACTATGGCATCATCTTTGCCAATATCTGCTGTCCTGATTATCTTTGAGGCAATGCCACCGCCTTGAAGGAAGTGCTGGCCAAGGTGTTTTTTGGGCCTGCCAGGTCTCTCCCCCTTTTCTGTCCCCTCTGTTTTTTCTGAATCGTCAGGCATGGGTATAGCCTACCATATCCACCGCCAATTTGACAGCCTCTACTAAACTTCTCGGGTCTGCACAGTCCTTACCGGCTATATCATAGGCTGTACCATGATCAACAGAGGTGCGTATAAACGGGAGTCCGACTGTGACATTTACAGCCCTCCCAAAGGCAAGCAGTTTCAGGGGTATCAACCCCTGGTCGTGATACATGGCCACTACGATATCGTAGAAACCTTCCTTAGTCTTATAGAAAAGTGTATCAGCAGGCAGAGGGTCGCTTACATCTATCCCTTCCCCCCGGGCATCAAGGATGGCCGGCATTATCTCATCCCATTCTTCGGCGCCGAACAACCTCCCCTCTCCAGCATGCGGGTTAAGTGCAGCAACTGCAATTCTCGACGTCTTAGTGTGAAAATACCCCATAGCCTTATGTGCAAGACGTATAGTCCTCAGTACGTTCCCCTTTTTTATATGTCTTGGGACCTCTTTTAATGGGATATGTGTGGTAACGTGGATGACACGCAATCCCCCTCCAACCATCATGAGGCCAAAGTCTTTTGTGTTGGATATTTCGGCAAATAGCTCCGTGTGACCAGGGTATTGAAAACCGGCAGCATTTATCACCTCTTTGTTTATTGGCGCTGTTGTTATGGCATCGATCTCCTTCGAGAGGGCAAGGCCTCCGGCCTTCTTTATGTATGCAACGGCAGCAATGCCGCACGTCTTGCTCGGTACACCGAGCTTAAGATTTTTTGTGTCCACATTGTTGAGGTCTATTATCTCTATCTTTCCGGCGCACGGCGGTGGACCGCTGATCTTATCTACCTTTTTTATCTCTCCTGAGAGGTTGCATATCTTGAGGATATTCTTTATGACACCTGCACCACCTATGACTACAGGACGGCATATCTTCCTGATGTCATATTCAAGAAGGGCCTTAACGATTATCTCCGGTCCGATTCCGGCCGGGTCCCCCATGGTAATGCCGATTACCGGTCTTTTGGCAGAAGTCATAAATCCTCCTTTGTGGCTCAACACCACCCCCACCCTAACCCTCCCCCATCAAGGGGGAGGGGATGTTTCACGTCTCACGTCTACTCCCTGCCATCTTCTCTTCCGGCTCAACATGCACCACCACCTCTGTAACATCTGTAAACTCTTCCTTGATGCGGTCCTCAACCTTATGGGCAAGGTGGTGCGCCCCCTCTATATCCATATCCGGATGGACATGGAGCCTTAAATCCACAGAGACCTCTGTTGCAGTGCCACGGGTCCTGATTTCATGACACTCCCTTACACCATCAACCCCGAGTACCACATCCCTTATAAGCGTAGGGCTTATCCGGGAATAATCGCTCAGCACCTTTGTGGCCTCAAGGAGTATCTCATAACCGGTCTTGCCTATAAG
Source organism: Nitrospirota bacterium (assembly GCA_016234155.1). GTDB lineage: Bacteria > Nitrospirota > 9FT-COMBO-42-15 > HDB-SIOI813 > HDB-SIOI813 > JACRGZ01. The sequence goes on from JACRGZ010000167.1 coordinate 9,324, forward strand.
AATTGCGATGATGAAGGCAGCGATAGGGTCTATTATTGGGAAGCCGAAACCGGCGGCGCCGAGGCTGACTAACACAGAAACAGAGGCAAAGACGTCGCTCCTTGTATGCAGTGAGTCTGAAATAAGGATCTCACTCTTAAGCTCCCTCCCTTTCAGGCGCTCCCACCTCATAACGTATATATTTATACCCATAGTCACGAACATCACTAAGAAACTAAAGGAAGTGACCTCAGGGACAATGGAGTCTTTGAATCTTAAATAGGCAGACTGCAAGACCTGATAGCAGGTCAGAAACAAAAGGATAGAGATACCGAGGGATGCAAGTGTCTCATATTTTTTATGACCATAGGGGTGGTTTTTGTCAGGCGGGTGATAGGCAAACCATATGCCAACAAGCCCGACCACATTGGATGTCCCGTCGAAAAATGAATGGTAGCCGTCTGCAACCATGCTTAATGAGTCGGTAATATGGCCGTAGATCAGCTTAGAGACGGCAACGAGCATGTTAAGAAGGAGGGTATAGATGAGGATCTTTCTGATAGAGGTATATGAATTCATTGATGTTATTATAGTCTATGCAGTTGGGGAAGGCAACAGATAATCTCCCTTTTTCCCCCTTTATTAAAGGGGGAGTAAGGGGGATTTCAACGGTCTTCCTGGTCTCCAGAAGAAGACGAGGAAGAGGATTGATGCGGCAACTGCTGTAGCTGTCCCAAACAGGAATGTCACCCGCGGCCCGCTAATATCCCATAACAGGCCGGCTATCAGGCTCGATGGGAGCGCTATCAATCCTGTGGCTGTATGGTAGATGCCATATCCTGTCCCAATATAGTTATTGGAAAGGAGGGTGGCAACAAACGCCCGCTGCTGCCCCTCGCTTATGCCCATAAATATCCCGTATAAAAGGAACAGGATCCAGACTGAGGTCTGTGTATTTGCAAAGGCAAGACCTGTGTAGATCAGGCCAAAGAGGATATAACTGCTCAGGATCATGCGTTTCTTGCCGAAGTAATCAGCGGCCATGCCGGCAGGAATAGATGATATGGAGTATGCGGCGTTAAACAGGAGATACAGGGCGGTTACACCAATCATACCAGCCCCAACCGCCTGCACCTTGAGGATTATAAAGGCGGTGCTGAAGTTGCCCAGGGTGAAGATGGAGACAATGAGGAGGAATTTTTTGAAGGGGAGTGACAGGGTATTATGTGATATGGACCTGGGGTTAATTGAATAGTCATGTTGAGTTTTCTCCTGCACAAAGAGGATAATCAAAACCACTGCAGCCAGTCCGGGGAGAATAGAGAGCCAGAATATAGTGCGAAAGGCCGTCTCTGCCATTCTGGCGTCTTCTGTCAAGATGCCCCCGGACGGGTAGTGGTGGCCATATAAGTAGAGGACGGCTAAGGCAATTGCAGGTCCAACGACAGCGCCGAAGGTATCCATCGCCCTGTGGAAGCCAAAGGCCCTGCCGAGACGTCCTTCCTCAGTTGACTCTGCAATTATGGCGTCCCTCGGCGCTGTCCTTACCCCCTTGCCAATCCTATCAATAAAGCGATAAACAAGAACCCCCATCCATGTAGCAGCCATAGCAAGGATAGGTCTCGTGAAGGTGGATAATCCGTAACCATACAGTATAAGCGGCTTCCTCTTCTGTATTCTGTCAGACAGGTAACCGGAGACTACCTTAAGGAGACTTGCTGTGCTTTCCGCCACCCCTTCTATCAGCCCGACAACGGCCTTGTTGGCGCCCAGTATATTTGTGATGAACAACGGCATGAGCGGGTATATCATCTCACTCGATACATCCATGAAGAAGCTCACCCAGCCGAGGGTAAAGACATTCTTCTGAAAGCCAAGGAATTTCTTGCCGTGATTTTTCACCTGAAAATAGCCTCTCAAATCCCCCCTTACCCCATAATCCCCCTAAATCCCCCTTTAAAAAAGGGGGACTTTTACCCCCATTTTCTACAGGGGGTATGGGGGGGATTATTTTCATCATCCTTTGTGAACTGGAAGTTCATGAGTGTTCACCTGAAAATAACCCCAAATCAAAAATACAGGGTCAAGGGCCAAGGAAGGAGGATGGACATGACCCATGACCCTATATTAGGGATTGAGTATATATCAATAATTACCCTGCGTAAATAATCAGATTGAAGGTAATAAACTGCTGTGGTATAGTGGCCAGGTAGTCACCCCCACCCTGCCCTTCATTCGGCAAGCTCATGACAGGCCCCCATCAAGGGGGAGGGGGGAGCGAGGAGGTTGAATAGTTCTTGACTTATATATTTAAATATGATTATATATCTTTATTATGAAGATATATAGACCTCATGAATTTGCAAAACTGATAGGGAAATCAGTTCAGACTTTACAGAGGTGGGATAGAGAAGGGAGATTTAAGTCTAACAGAGCTATATCTAACAGAAGGTATTATACCCATAACCAATATCTTGAATATATAGGGCAGAAGGCAACCTCTGAAAAGAAAAATATAGTTTATTATCGGGTATCAAATTCTGGACAAAAAAGCGATCTATTAAATCAAAGAAATGCACTCGAAGAATTTTGTATTGCTAAGGGAATAGCGGTATCTGAATGGCTGACTGATATTGGCAGTGGATTGAATTATACCAGAAAGAATTTTCTATCGCTTATGGAGATGGTAGAACGTGGAGAAGTTACACAGATAATAATTGCACACAAAGATAGACTTGTAAGGTTTGGATTTAAATGGTTTGAGGCATTCTGTAAAAATCATGGCACAAATATTATTGTTATGAACCATGAATCTCTATCACCCGAAGAAGAAATGACAAAAGATTTGCTTTCCATCATCCATTGTTTTTCTTCAAGACTTTATGGACTTAGAAAATACAAAAAAAAGATAAAGGAATTGATAAGTGAAAAGGACCATTAAAAACTACTGTTTTAATGCTACACAGAGCAAATTAGGTGAGCTATACGAGATAGCTAAAAAGTATGTCTCTATTAAAAATGAGGTCTTTCAGGGGTATGGCTCTCTATCGGGATTGCAATATCTATCCTATCCCAGACAGATAAGGGATGAATGGGTTAAAACAAGATATGCTGACAAGTTTAATATGCAGGCTCGCTATTGGAAACAGGCATTTGATGAGGCATTTTCTAATATCAAGTCA
>JACRGZ010000170.1 GCA_016234155.1 Nitrospirota bacterium
ATTTTGAATACGGTGGTTTTCCTGAGGTCCTGAAAATTAATGATACGACACTTCTGGAACAATATTTTAAAGATATTCTCTATCGTGACGTAATATCAAGGTATTCCATAAGAAATGTGCGGGAGATAAAAGAACTAACTTTATACATGGCTTCAAATACAGGAACCATACAGAGTTACAATAACATGAAAGATCTGATAGGTGTAAAAAGCATAAATACAGTTAAGAATTATCTCGATGCACTCAGTGATGTATTCCTGTTTTTTTACATAGATTTATTTGCCTACTCAATTAAGCGGCAGATTTATAATCCGTCAAAGATCTTTTGTATTGATACGGCCCTCTGCAACACTATCAGTTTTAAATTTTCACAGAACCTCGGACATTTATATGAAAACATTGTCTTCCTGGAATTGATGAGGAGGAATGAAGATGTGTTTTACTGGAAGTCAGAAAAAGGAAGAGAAGTGGATTTTGTGATAAAGAAGGGATTGAAAATTAAAAAGGCCATTCAGGTAGCTTTGTCATTATCAGACAAACGGGTAAAGGACAGAGAGATACAGGCGTTAGCAGATGCGAAAGATGAATTAAAACCGGAGCAACTAATTATTCTTACGGAAGATGAGGAAGGGAAGGAGATTATTTCAGACATTGAAGTAAATATATTGCCTATATGGAAATGGCTATTAACAGCAGGCTAACCTTAATCCCAACCCAGATAGAATCAGGGCTATCATCTGGAGCACAATTCATAAGGCATTACAGTGGAAAGTCACAGTGCCCTGAAGGATATGTTCGGACTTCAAAAATAAGTCAACCAGCCCTTTATCTTGAGTAGGTGAGGTGCAGGAGCATCTTCTCGATACGCCTGTCATAGGATGCAAAGGGGTCCATGCAGAGTACGGTCTCTTCTCCGTATCCATCCAGCTTCAGGTATGTCCAGTCTACACTATCAGAACGGCAACGAAAAGACTCCGGGATGTTCTGGGTTACCGCACCTTAAACCCCGTCTTCCCTTTAAAAGGGCCCAGTTTGTAAGGAGTGGCATCGAGTGCCTCTGCTTGTATTTTTATCTCTATCTTGGCGTCTGAGCCGCTGGAAGCGGTAGAGGGCACCTTTTTATCCCACGAAAGGAAATAATAGGATCCCGGAGACAGGCCGCTGAGGGTCTGCCCCCCCAGCCGTTTCTCCCAGAAGGTTCCGGTCACTGCAAAGGCACTTCCCATAGCCGTTATATCATAGGTCGTCGTTGCCGCTCCCCTCAAATGGAAAGTTACATGAACCCGGATATCCTCGCCAGGATTGAACCTCGTTTTCAGGTTGTCCGAGAGGTCGCTGGTCCATATCCCGTCAATCGCCACATCCTCGACGTATTTGATCGTGAGATAATTAGGACTGATGCCATTATAGGACTCCCCCGTGACCACCACATTCCCCTCATGATCAACCGCTACTCCCATGGCCATGTCAAACCTCCCCCCGTCCCCGTCATATGCCCGGCTCCACAACTCATTCCCGTTCGGATCGTATTTGATCGTATAGTAATCAAACGTACCGCCAATAGTGGACCCCCCTGTGACAACTATATTCCCATAACGATCGACCGCTACCTCCGTGGCTTCATCATAGCTACCCCCATCATAGGTCCGGGTCCATAACTCATTCCCGTTAGGATCATATTTGACCGTGAGATAATCATAATTGGTGCCATTATAGGAATGCCCCGTGACCACCACATTCCCCTGACGATCGACCGCTACTCCCAAGGCCTCTTCATCATCACCAGAACCTCCATCATAGAGACGGGTCCAGAGAAGATTCCCAGCGGCATCATATTTGATCGTGAGACAATCATGATTGGTGCCATTATAGGACCACCCCGTTACGACCACATTCCCCGCAAGATCGACCGCTACTCCGTAGGCAATGTCACTACTCCCCCCATCATAGGTATTGCTCCACAACTCATTCCCGTTCGGATCATATTTGATCGTATGAATATCGCCATTACCGGTCACCCCCGTGACCACCACATTCCCCGCACGATCGACCGCTACTCCGTAGGCAAGGTCACCACTCCCCCCATCATAGGTACGGGTCCACAACTCATTCCCGTTCGGATCATATTTGATTGTATGATAATCATAATAACTGCTGCCATTCCAGGAATACCCCGTGACCACCACATTCCCCGCACGATCGACCGCGACTCCCTGTGCCTGACTATCACCGCCCAAGGTACGGATCCAGAGAAGATTCGCATCGGCATCATATTCGATCGTGACCCAATGGCAATAGTTGCCGTCACAGGAATACCCAGTGACCACCACATACCCCCAACGATCGACCGCTACTCCCCTGGCAGATTCATTAAAGCCCCCGTCATAGGTTCGGATAAAATAATCCATCGGTTCGGCCTGTAACCGCCCGGGAATGGCAAAAATGGAAAAGACCAGAAAGGCCAACAGGATATAAGTATTGGATGTCTTGTTCATGATGCTCCCTCCCTTCAAAGATGAATCAATAAATACAGGAAAATCGAATAGTTGAGTCTCATTCTACTCACCAAAATCTAAGGCGTCAAGGAAAATTTTTAGGATTTTTGGGGGTCTTTCAAGGGCCGTCAGTGGTGGGTATGGGTGAGATTTCCCTATAAGGTATGTCATTTGAGGAATAAAATAAGTCAACCAGCCCTTTATCTTGAGTAGGTGAGGTGCAGGAGCATCTTCTCGATGCGCCTGTCATAGGATGCAAAGGGGTCCATGCAGAGTACGGTCTCTTCTCCGTATCCATCCAGCTTCAGGTATGTCCAGTCTACGCTATAGGACCTGTTTTTCATGTTTGCGATGCGGATAAAGTCCCCTCTTAATTTTGCCCTTGTATTCTGCGGAGGATATTCCATGGCATGCTTTACTTCTTCATCTTCCACGACCTTATCAACAAGCCCTTCCCTTTCAAGGAGATAATAAAGCCCCCTGTCCCGCTTAATATCGTGATACTGAAGGTCCATCATGGATATTCTCGGATCATCCCAGTCACAACCTTTTTTAGACCTGTATGAATTTATAAGATCATACTTTGTTACCCAGTCAATATACTCTGAAAGTTCCATGGGGGTTTCTTCTAATTTATTAAGCACAAACTCCCACTTATCCATAATATCTTCAGCAATATCATCCTTATCCCTGTTAGCAAGGTAATTCTGTACCAGTTCCATATATATCCTCTGTATTTCAACAGCAGTAAGAGACTTACCATTCTCAAGCTTTACTGTCTTCTTCATTGACAGGTCTCTTGATATCTCCTTGATTGCCCGCACAGGGTCATCTAAATCCAACCCCCTCACAGGATAACCATCTTCTATCATCTGGAGTATCAGGGCCGTTGTACCAACCTTAAGATATGTAGTGAACTCGGACATATTGGCGTCACCAACGATTATATGAAGACGGCGATACTTCTCAGCATCTGCATGGGGCTCATCCCTCGTGTTTATAATACTCCTCGATGATGTAGTGGAACATGATATCTTCTGATTAATATGCTGGGATCTCTGAGATATGGAAAAGAATGTCTTGCCTGATTCCCGCTGCACCTTCCCTGCACCGGAATATATCTGCCTTGTTACAAAGAATGGAATAAGTCTCTCTGAAAATCTCCAGAAGTCTATATGCCTTGCAACAAGATAATTCTCGTGACACCCGTAGGTATTACCGGCCGAATCAGTATTATTCTTATATATAAATATATCACCGATAATGCCATCTTCCATCATCCTCCGTTCAGCAAGAATGAGAGATGCCTCTAATATACGCTCACCTGCCTTGTCGTATATAACAAGGTCATTAATATTATCACATTCAGGGGTCGCGTATTCGGGGTGACAGCCTGTGTCCTGATAGAATCTTGCGCCATTAGGAAGAAAGGCATTAGAAGACCAGCTATTTGATATGATACCTTCGAAGAGATAACCTAATATCCTCTCGAGAGGGATTGAGCTCTTTTCCCGTGCAGAAAAGATAAGCCCAAATTCATTTTCTAACCCATAAATTCTACTATCCATTGAACCTGCTCACTTAGTGCCTCAATTCACAAATACGGTGACATTCGGCTGCCGATCCATCCCCACCGGCTGCGTTGCGCTCCCTGCGACATAGTACAAAGACTATGTCTCAGTCGCGCGCCTTGCCATCGGGGCGGCTCGGCGGCCTCGGTGTGTTACCGTATTTGTGAACTGGGGCACCTAGTTATTTAACTACCAATAATTGCAGTTAACTCATCAATCTTTATCCTCCTGAACTTTCTCCGGTTCTTGTTTCTATCCAGTACTGCAACCTCCATATTCTCCTGAGCCAATTTCATATTAACTGCTGATTCAAGGGCCTCTATGGAAAGCTTTAATGCATCCTTAAGCGGCATGTTAGAACTGTACCTTTCCTTTAAAAAAATCTTTATGGCATCAGCCCTGCCGCCAATTACAGTGTAGCCCTTTTCATCACTGATATTTCCGTCATACAAAATACGATATATCTCATTCTTATCCGGACTGTCGTGTATCTCTGCAACAAGGATCTCAACCTCGAGCGGTTTAATCTCCTGGCTGAAGATAGTACCCAGTGACTGAGAATATGCATTTGCCAGAGATTTTGCTGTTACATCTTCACGGCTGTATGCATAACCCTTGAGGTCTGCGTGCCGTATACCCGCCTTCCTCAGGCTCTCAAACTCACTATATTTACCGGCACCGGCAAATGCAATCCGGTCATACACCTCTGAAATCTTGTTTAGAGAAGAGCTCGGGTTATCCGCAAAGAACAGTATCCCATCCTGATATTCCAGTACAATAATCGACCTCCCCTTTGATATCCCCTTCTGGGCATACTCTGCCTTATCCTGCATCATCTGTTCAGGTGAGACATAATAGGGCAATGGCATCTACAGTTTCTCCTTTTTATGAGATTTCTGACGGTTGGCTATCATACGTTTATAAACTGTTTCAATAGTCTCTTCATCCAGGTCAGCAATCCCGGTTTTTCTGATCATTTTTAAAGTAGGATATATCCCCCTTATCATATCAGGCCCGCCTGTCCCTATATCTTCTTCTGCTGCATCATACAACGCCTCCAATGCCAATGAGATAGCCTTATCCTCAGGCATGTCAGCCGAGTATAACTTTTTTAGTGTGCTCCTTGCATCCTTACCCCCGGAACCTGTTGAATAATATTCAGTCTCCTCGTATCTGCCGCCTGTGATGTCATACTTATAAATCCTTCCTTCATTTTTACTGAGGTCATAACCTGCAAATATTGGAATTACAATAAGACCCTGCATGGCAAGCGGAAGGTTCCCTCTAAGCATCAATGACAATTTGTTTGCCTTGCCATCGAGGGTAAGATGCATACCTTCCAGCTTCTCATAGTGCTCCAGTTCTATCTGGAAAAGTCTTGCCATCTCAATACAGGCTCCTGCTGCACCTGAAATGGCTATTGCAGAATAATCATCGCATCTGTACACCTTCTCCACCCTGCGGGCAGCTACCTGATATCCTTCTGTGGCCATCCTGTCACCTGCTATTATCACACCATCTCTGTACTTCATGGCCAGGATAGTTGTTCCAAACGGGATATTCTTTATTGATTCATTGTGACTTGCGTTATTTGTCAGAATTTCCCCATCATATTTTAAGACAGACTGTGATAACATATTTGGATACTGGGACGTCAGGAAATCGTAGAAACTCGAATTCCACATATTATTCTCCGCCTTTTTGAACATAGTTCTTTACAAACTCCTCTGCATTCTCTTCAAGTACATCATCAATCTTATCAAGAAGCTCGTCTATATCTTCCTTGATCTTCTTACCCTTCTCTACTACTTCAGGGTTGGCCTCTGCCTGTTTCTCTGTCCTGTCTTTTGATTTTTTCTTTTCTCTTTCCTGTTGACCCATGATTAACCCCCCATTAGGTGGCCAGATTCCTCAAGAGATCCTCTGCTGTCTCTGACCTGTTAAAAACATCACCAACCAAGGCCTCTGTACCTTTCAATGGATGTAATAATGGGACCCTTTTAATGGTGAAATTCCCAATATCAAACAATACAGAGCTCCAGCTTGTTGCATAAACTTCCTTAGGAAATTTCTTTATACACATACCCCTGAAATATGCCCGTGTATCACGGGGTGGAGAATCTTTAGCCAGGAGGACCAATCCAGGGGATACCATAGTATCAATATAACCATCCTTCAATAATGTATAATAAAAACCCTTTTCCGGATTCAGATCATGATATTGAAGGTCCATCATGGCAAGTTTTGGATTATCCCAGTCAAACCCCTTTTTCTCACGATAGGTATTAATCAGGTCGTATTTTATTAACCAGTCAATCTTTCTGCTCAATTCATTTGGATTTTTTTCAAGTCTGTTTAGAATCTCCTGCCAGTGATCCATTATTTCAAATGCCACCGGATCTCTTTCAATACTTCCAAAGTATTTATATGCCTCTTCCAAATAGGCCCTCTGTATTTCTACTGGTGTATACTCCTTTCCGTTTGCAAGCTTAATACCCTTTTTCAGGGTCAGGTCCCTTGATATAGCCTTGATAGCCTGTAATGGATTATCGAGTTCCAGTCCTGAAATAAAGTGTTTATTGTCAATCATCTGCAATATCAGTGCAGTGGTCCCCACCTTAAGGTAGGTTGATAATTCCGACATGTTTGCATCACCAACTATTATATGTAATCTTCTGAATTGCTTGGGGTCAGCATGCGGCTCATCGCGGGTATTAATGATAGGACGTTTCGCCATTGTATTAAGATCTATCAGGGTCTCAAAAAAATCGGCCCTCTGCGAGATCTGGAATGCTGCAGGGTCTGCCTTGTTATCTGTGCCAACCTTGCCGGAACCGGCAAATATCTGCCGCGTAACGAGAAATGGGGTCAGGCTCTGGACTATCTTCTCAAACTGGGTAGCGCGTAACATTAAATAATTCTCATGATACCCGTAGCTGTTTCCCTTACCATCCGTATTATTTTTATATAGAAATATCTTTTCCTCTTCTTTCCTTAACCTGTTTGCATTCTCGAGGCACAGGTGCATCAATGCCTCACCTGCCTTCTCATAGATCACAACATCCCCTGGATTAGTACATTCAGGAGTAGAGTATTCCGGATGCGCCCCATCAACATATAACCGGCCGCCATTCTCAAGCGGTTTGTTCAGGTTCAGGTTCTCATCCTGTGTCGGCCTCTCCTTCTCCCCGTCTACAACAAATCC
>JACRGZ010000166.1 GCA_016234155.1 Nitrospirota bacterium
AATTCGGGTATGTTCCCTGCGCCACGAGAGATCAAATTTGATTGTTCTTGTCCCGACTGGGCCGACATGTGCAAACACGTGGCTGCGGTACTTTACGGCGTTGGCGCAAGACTTGATGAGGACCCGAAACTTTTTTTCAGGCTGAGGGATGCCGGAATAGACGAATTGATTAAACAGGCGGTAGCGGGCAAGGTTGAAAAGCTGCTTGAAAAGGCCGGCAGAAAAAGCGGCCGGATCATCAAAGATAAAGATATTGCCTCGGTCTTTGGTATCGATATGGAAGAACGGCCTGCAATCGTTAAAAACAAAACCGCCAAAGCGGTAGCCGGCAGGAAGAAAAGCAAACCGGCTAAGACTTCTGCAGGGCGCAAGGTATCTGCCAAAAAAGGGTTGGAGGAATCCAAAAGGGTAAAAAAGGTATAGAATCATTAACTGAAGGAATCCTTAAGGATTCAAAACATCATCTGGAGAAATAGCAACTTCTGGTCGCTGCAGATAATGCAGCCGTGTTAAACAGGTTTCTGCGCAACTATACCGGCCTTGTATGTCCCTTTAGTGTCCTGGCCTTCGTGGTAAAACAGTACACGGAAGTCGAGGAAATTTTGCAGAAGCTCGTTGTACTCAAAGCAGTACTCACGATGCCGGGGATGGCCGGCCTTGAGATGTTGGTCTATCAGGAAGGTCTCGTATAAAATAACGCCTCCCTGTTTAAGCGCCTCCTTCATCTGAGGGATTAGATTTCTCTGGAGGTAGTAGAAGCATATTACTATATCATAGGCAGAGACCTCTATCCTGTAGGATGCCAGGTCTTCCAGGTCTACACGCCGGATTTCTAAATGAAGGCCCTGTTTTTCTGCATCGGACCGGCAAATCTCTATCGCCTCCTCATCCCTTTCAAGGCCGACCACCTCAAAGCCATGAGAAGCAAGAAACAGGGCATTCCTCCCCTTCCCCATAGCTACATCCAGCGCCTTGCCTTTGGGGAGGAGTGGAAGGTAGTCTACCAATAATTGTGCCGGTTCAGGGTGTGGAGACATAAATCACCTCTCACCTGCAATTCAGACTATAGACTTCAGACTTTAGACATTAGACTTTTCTATGTAAGAAATGAGCCCTCGGAGTATCCTTTAAGTCTATAGTCTGATGTCTATAATCTACTGTCTGAATCACAGGACTTGATATTATAACCCACTTTAGGTTATAGTAAAACCTCTTAAAAAAAATAAAAGGGGTGTTTGATTTATGAACAGGACTGTACTTTACGAGGCACATAAGGCGCTTAATGCCCAGTTTGTCGAGTTTGCAGGGTGGGAGATGCCGCTGTCATACTCAGGGGTTCTTGAGGAGCATAAGGCGGTGAGGACGGCGGCAGGTTTGTTTGATGTCTCCCACATGGGCAGGATTCAGGTAGACGGCCAGGGGGGAAAGGGTTTTCTCCAGTATCTTTCTACCGCCGATGTTGCCGCGCTCCGTCCCGGTCAGGCATGTTACACCTTATTCTGTAACAATGAGGGGGGAATCATAGATGACCTCATCATATATAAACTAAATAGGGCATCATATCTCGTATGCGTGAATGCTGCAAACAGGGAGAAGTGTTTAACGTGGATCAGGACAAACTCGGCAAACTTTTCCGGCGTTACCATAGAAGATATAAGCGGCAGTGTAGCTCAGATAGCCATCCAGGGGCCGAGGTCATTAGAGATACTGCAGGAGATGACCAATGTTGACCTTGCCCCTGTCAAGCTGAAGAATTTCATCGAAGGCCGCCTTTGTGGTATGGGCTCATACATAGCAAGGACAGGTTTTACCGGCGAGAGGGGGTATGAGATATTTATTCCTGCAGTAATTGCGCATGGGATATGGGAGTCTGTCATGAAAAAGGGTGAGCCGTATGATCTAAAGCCTGCCGGACTTGGCGCCCGTGACACCCTGAGATTGGAGATGGGTTACCCCCTGCACGGCAATGATATGGATGAGACGACAACTCCAATAGAATGCAGCCTTGAGAGGGCTGTAGATTTTAAGAAGGGGGATTTTATAGGGAAAGAGGCGATCCTGAGACATAAGGAGAAGGGTATAGAACGTAAGCTTGCAGGTTTTGAACTGCTGCAAAAGGGTATCCCGCGGCATGGCTGCAGGATATATTCAAACGGCAAGACACTCGGGGTTGTTACCAGCGGCAATTTCTCTCCCACCCTGAAGAAGGGGATAGGGCTTGGCTTTGTCCTTCCGCAATATTCTGCACCGGGGACAGAGATATTGATAGACATCCGCGGTAAGGCTGTACTTGCTGTTGTCGCAGAGCTCCCGTTTTACAAAAAGATGCGTAAGAAGTAGCCTGTAGTGAGTAGTGATCCCTGAGCTTGCCGAAGGGTCGAACTATAGAACTAATGGAATATATACCGAATACCATAGAAGACCAAACAGAGATGCTAAAGGCTGTCGGTGTCTCCTCTGTTGAAGAGCTCTTCGATAATATCCCTGTTGATGTCAGGCTGAAAAGAGACCTCAATATCCCGGACGCCGTCTCTGAGTTTGAACTGCTCAAAGATGTGAATATCCTTGGAGGTATGAATGCCCACACCGGGGATTATGTGTCATTTCTTGGGGGGGGTGCATATGACCACTTCATCCCGAGTGTAGTCCCTCATATAATATCCCGCTCAGAATTTTACACCGCCTATACCCCATATCAGGCAGAGATGAGTCAGGGGGTTCTGCAGACCATATATGAGTACCAGACTATGATATGCGAGCTTACCGGGATGGAGGTGGCAAACGCATCCATGTATGACGGCGCCTCTGCGATGGCAGAGGCTGCCTTGATGGCGGCACGGATTACAAAGAGGGAGGAGATTGTCATATCCGCTGCGGTAAATCCGCGCTATAGGAAGGTATTAAATACGTATTTATTTGGACTCAAGTATCCTGTAACGACTGTAGGCTGGAATAATGGTGTAACTGATATTGAAAGGCTTTCACAGGCTGTTTCAGATAAGAGTGCAGTAGTGATTGTACAATATCCGAATTTCTTTGGCTCTGTTGAGGATATAAAGGGTGTGATAGATGCTGCCCATAGGGCGGGGGCAGTTGCGGTAGTTGTGGCTGATCCGATAGCGCTTGGCTTGTTAAAGTCCCCGGGGGAACTTGGCGCTGATATAGTTGTCGGCGAGGGACAGCCATTGGGAATACCGCTTAATTTTGGCGGCCCCTATCTTGGTTTTTTTGCGGCTAAGATGGAACATGTGCGAAAGATGCCAGGCAGGATAGTCGGGGCTACAGTAGATACAGAGGGTAAAACCGGCTACTGCCTTACATTCCAGACGAGGGAGCAGCATATAAAGAGGGAGCGTGCGACATCGAATATATGCACGAATGAGGCCCTTGTTGCCCTTGCCGCTACGGTATATATGGCGGCTATGGGAAGGCAGGGTCTGAGGGATGTTGCAACACTATGTGTGCAGAAGACCGCTTAC
>JACRGZ010000168.1 GCA_016234155.1 Nitrospirota bacterium
ACAATGAGGTGGACACCACCGTGTCAGCCCTGACTTCACTCCTTGAACCGGTAATGATACTCATGATGGGGGTCATAGTCCTGTTTGTCGTGCTCTCGATACTGTTACCCATTTTTGAGATGAGCCAGATAGTGAGGTGAACCGGAGGGATAAATATGAGACTGAAGCGCCTATTAAAATGTAATCGTGGTTTTACCCTCATCGAGATCATGGTCGTCCTGATCATCATCGGCCTGCTGGCCGGTATTGTTGTCCCAAAGCTTATGGGGAGGACCGAGGAGGCAAAACGCACAAAGACAGTGGTTCAGATAAGGAATCTGCAATCGGCCATTGACCTGTACAGATTAGATAATGGCTCCTATCCTTCTACAGAACAAGGGCTTCAGGCGCTGGTGGAAAAACCCACCATTGGTGAGATACCAAGGAACTGGAAGGATGGGGGCTATATAGACAAGATCCCAAAGGATGCCTGGGGTAATAGCTATGGGTACATAAGCCCCGGGTTACATGGAGATTATGACCTCTACTCATATGGGGCGGACGGAGACGAGGGTGGCGATGGGAAGAATGCCGACATCCAGAGCTGGAACCTGGAATAAATAGTTGACGCTCAAAAATGTTCACACCCACTTTCGTGGGTACCCAAAGGAAGGACAAGGCGGCTTCACCCTTATTGAATTATCTCTTATCATACTCCTCATAGGTGTTGTGCTTGTATTTGCCCTTCCTAAATTAGATAACATAGGGGATACAAAGTTACGCACTGCTGCAAGACGTTTGTCAGGAACAATCCAGTCCCTATTCGACGAATCTGTGCTGAAAAAAAAGCCCCATCAACTTATCTTTGATATTACGAACAGGTCATACTCTATCGCTGCATCACACTCCTCACCCCCTGCAAATCACCCCCCCACCTTTTTCCTCCCCCCCCTGGTGGGGGGAGGATATGGAGGGGGGGGAGAGGGAGAGGGGGGAGAGGGGGAAGAGGTAGTAGAGATTGCAAAAAGGGTAAATTTACCTGACAAGATATTCATTAAGGACATTGTAACACTCACAGATGGCAGGATTACTGATGGCAGTGTTTCCATCAGATTCTATCCCGATGGGTTTGTCGAAAAGAATATTATCCATTTATCAGACGGGAAAAAGGACTATACCCTTGTGACTACCCCGCTTACCGGTAAAGTCAAGATAATGGAGGGGTATGTGGAGGTGGGTGGTGAATAGAGAGTGGTGAGTGATGAGTAGGGACAGACCTTTAGGTCTGTCCAGGGGAAGGCAAATGTTAAAAGTAAGAGGTCAGAAGTCACCCCCACCCCTGAAACAAGTTCAGGGCAGGCCCTATCCCTCCCCCGATACCCGATCATGGGGGGAGGGAAAAAGGGAGGGGGATGGCTTTACTTTGCTGGAGGTCATGGTCGCTCTGCTCATTATCGCTACATCGTTTGTTGTCCTCCTGCACTCAAGGAATCAGAGTGTTGTTGCGGCAGGTTATGCGAAGAATGTAACAACGGCTACACTCCTCGCGTCAGAGAAGATGAACGAGATAGAACAGGAAGGGTTTCCGGAAACAGGTGAAGGGAGTAGTAACTTTGGTGATGATTTCCCTGGATACACATGGAAGACCACAGTCTCTGACACTGCATACGAGGATGTAAGAGAGGTCAGGGTGCAGGTCCTGTGGGGGGAGGGAAGCGCCCAAAGGAGTGTTGAGTTGGTAAACTATGTCAAGAAGAAAAAATAAAGGATTCCTGAAAAGGGGATAAAAATTGTGGAGTGCAACGACTCCAGTCGTTGCATGCAAAATCTGGAGATTTTGCACTCCAGAAGTTTCGCATTTTCGGATGAAACAGTTTAAAAATACCTATGGATTCACCCTGATGGAGGTGCTTATCGCCACCGCTATCCTCGCTGTAGTTATGGCAATAGTATATGGGAGCTTTGTCCAGACCCGCAGGGTTATAGGGAGGACAGAGGTTGCGGTAGAGGGATTACGGGGAATCCGCGCCTCCTTTAACAGGATAACTTCAGACCTGAGCATGGCCTTCCTCTCAAAGACTAACGACAATACATTCTTTGTAGGCACAGATGAATATGAGGGCGAATATCCGAGTGACAAGATTGATTTCACATCCTTCTCACACATCCTGCGTAACCGTAATGCAAAAGAGTCCGATCAGATGGAGGTGGGTTATTATCTGCGAAAAGACTTTGAGGGGGCATCCGTATTGATGAAGAGGGAGAAGAACCGTATAGATGTTAATCCCATGTACGGCGGGAAGACATATGAGTTGTGTGAAGATATCGTAGGGATTAATTTCAGGTATCTTGATGATGGTGCGTGGCTTGAGAGCTGGGATTCAAGGGTCTCCAAGAAAATACCTGAGACTGTGGAGATAACAATAATCACAAAAGACAGCAATGGTACAGAGAGATCATTCAGGACAGTAATAGAGATACCACTCAGGAAGAAGTCGGCACTAAGTGGGGGATGACCCCCCACGCTACGGTTAATAATGTGTCATCCTGAATTTATTTCAGGATCTCAAACAATGCAGGGTTAGGAGATCCCGAAACAAGTTCGGGATGACAGGGAGGTTGTATTTTCAGATGCACATCAGGAATAACAAAGGCATTGCACTTGTCATTACACTACTTGTTCTGACACTCCTTATAGTCTTAATACTCGAGTTCAGTCAAGGCATGCGTGTAGAGGCAAGGGCAGCCGCAAACTTCAGGGACGATGTAAAGGCATACTACCTTGCACGTTCAGGCGTGACCTTTGCCATTGCCTTATTAGAGGAAGATGCAAAGACAAACCCGAAAAATGTTGATTCCCTGAACGAGCTGTGGGCACAGAAGCTACCGCCAATACCCCTTGGCGATGGTTTTGTATCGGTGGAGATAACTGATGAGAGCAGTAAGATCAACATAAATAAATTAGGTGGCGAATCAAATGATAAATGGCATGACTTGATGAGGAGTTTTCTTGAACATTTCGATATGAAAGAAGATATAGTTGAAGCTATATCCGATTGGATTGACACAAAACCAGCGGAACGTCCCAATGGGGGAGCAGAAAGTAGTTACTACGAAGGATTAGAAGAACCCTACGAAGCAAAAAACAACTTACTTGACTCATTGCAGGAATTGCGCTTAGTAAAAGGTATAGACGATGATATATTTGGTAAACTAAGAAACTTCCTTACCATTGTTCACTCTGATCCCACTGTTATCTCTGATGGGAAAATAAACATAAATACTGCAAGCAAAGACGTTCTAATGGCTCTCTCTCCTAACCTTACTGGAGATATAGCTAATGATATAATAGCTTTTAGACTGGACAATCCATTCAAAACGATATCAAGCATAAAGGAAGTTATTGGAGACGATTCGCCTATCTTTAATGAAATATCAAGTATTATTGCAGTTAATAGCAACTTTTTTACGATTACATCAACCGGAGAAGTAAACCAAATCAGGAAAAAGATAAACGCTATAATAGAGAGGAAAAGTAATAAAACAGACATCATTTACTGGCGTGTTGAGTGAATTCCCCTCTGTAAAACTAACGTTTATAACTAATGTAACTTCATGGCCATAGATCAGAACTTCGTAAAATGGAAAGAGAATGATTATTACCTGCCGCCACTGCAGTCATATTTGTCAGCCCAGAGACCTGAACAGGGGTAAGCCTGTAAGTAGTTGAGCCATCTCCTAATTGACCATAGGTGTTGCCTCCCCATGCCCACACAGAGCCATCTGACTTCACCGCGAGGGAGTGGCCACCACCTCCTGCTATCCCACTTACATTCGTGATAACAGACACTTGTACTGGTGTGGTGCGATTTGTTGTCGTCCCATCACCGAGTCTACCTTGAGTATTAGAACCCCATGCCCAAGCCGTGCCATCCGATTTCACAGCAAGAGAATGAGTCCCGCCGGCAGCAATAACTTTTACACCTGTTAAACCGGATACTTGCACAGGCATCAAACGAGTGATTATTGTTCCATCACCGAGTTGACCGACACCGTTAGATCCCCAAGCCCACACCGTTCCGTCCGCCTTTAATGCAAGGGAAAAGTTGGTGCCGGCCGCAACCGCGACTGCGTCCGTGAGGCTTAAGACCTGTACAGGTGTATAGCGTGTAGTCGTTGTACCATCTCCCAACTGACCATAGCCATTGTATCCCCACGCCCACACCGTACCATCTGATTTTAAGGCAAGAGAATGATTGATAAGGGTACTTCCTCCAGATGCAACCCCAACAACGTTTGAAAGCCCTGACACCTGCACAGGTGTTAGACGTGTAGTCGTTGTACCATCACCAAGCTGACCAACGCCATTGAATCCCCAAGCCCACACTGTACCATCTGACTTCGCCGCAAGGGAGTGTCTTCCACCAGCCGCAACAGCCCAAACCCCGGCAAGCCCCTGCATCTGTACCGGTGTAGTACGGTTAACAGTCGTTCCATCACCCAACTGCCCATAGTTATTTAAACCAGACGCCCACACAGTACCATCAAACTTCACGAAAAGGGAATGACTTGAAAGGGGACCAAGTGCCACGACCTGTACACCAGTGAGGCCAGACATCACCGGCGTGGTACGGCCTGTTGTTGTCCCATCTCCGAGTTGACCAGAACTATTAGCTCCCCAGCCACGAGGTTTTGTGTCATTGTCGGCTATATGGACTTTCACACTGGAGATGCTTATAGCGTTATATCTAGGGTCGCTACTGGAGGACCCATGTGTAATAGTCCCAGTGTGAGGGCCTTCCTCTGTTGCATCGTCTATCGCTGTTACCGTTACTGTCTGGGGTGTTGACCAGTTAGAAGGCGTGAAGGTAAGGGTTGTCGTGGAGACATTCTCCTGATTGTCCGGAGTTACATTGATCGTCACATTGGTCGCCGGCTGGCTTCTTAAAACCACGGAATAGGTTACTGCAGCACCGCCTTCTCTTGAATTAACACTGGTGGGGTTGATCGTTACGCCAGTCTCAGTATTAGCGGCCAAGGAATGATAATGTCCCGCTGCTACAGCGGTCATATTCACTAATCCTGACACCTGCACCGGTATAAGTCGATCGTTCGTTGTGCCATCACCCAACTGACCATAGTAGTTATACCCCCATGTCCACCCCTTACTGGTCATAGCTTGAAATGCATTCATCCGCCCACCTGTCACAGTCTTGCCAGAAAGGCTGGTTTTGGGATCTGTTGAGCTTATAAGGGTACTCTTCAGTTTCTGGACACTCATGCCTCCATATCTCGAAAGGATGAGGGTCGCCGTCCCTGCCACGTAAGGCGAAGCCATCGAAGTGCCATCCTTGTACTGATAGTCGCTGTAAGGGACAGTGGAATAGATGTTCACCCCTGGAGCAGCCAAGTGAACTGTAGTCGCCCCGTAGTTGGAAAAAGAGGCAAGGTTATCATTGGCATCAGTAGCGGCGACACAGATCACATTAGACTCCGCATAGGCACAGGGATAAAAAGGGCTAACATCATTATCAGTACCATAATTACCGGCTCCGGCTATCACCAGGTGATCCCACTGGCCAGCCGTGATTATGGCGTTCCGGATCGTTTGATTGTATGTATAACTACCCCAACTGTTATTTGAAACCTGGGCACCCATCTTTGAGGCGTACAGGATTGCCTTTGAGGCGTTCCAGGCAGAACCGTTGCCACTGCTGTCCATATATTTCACCGGCATTAAGTCTACATTCCAACTAACACCGGTAACACCAATCCCATTGTTCCCTACAGCGCCTATGATCCCGGCCACGTGGGTGCCATGACTATTATCGTCCCACGGGTTGTTATTGTTGCTGACAAAGTTCCAGCCCCGGATATCATCCACATAGCCGTTGGCATCGTCATCACTCCCATTTCCAGGAATTTCTCCCGGGTTGCTCCAGATGTTGGCCTGAAGATCCGGGTGGTTGTAGTCAATACCCGTGTCAATTACAGCAACGACTACATTACCGCTCCCTGTAGTAACATCCCACGCCGAAGTCGCACTGATATCCGCCCCGGGAGTTCCGGTCACACCATTAATAGTCTGTCCAGTGTTACTAAGGAAGTGTAACAAAATAACTGACTCATTTTATTGTTTTGCCGGCCGGATCGTGTAGTTCCAGTTGCCGTGGAAATGATGGTGGTGCAGGTTGATCTTGGCCATCTGCTCATCCGAAATTTTGACACCCTTTGGATATCGC
>JACRGZ010000169.1 GCA_016234155.1 Nitrospirota bacterium
ACACCTCCATTTCTTATTAAGTTGACCATGAACATGTCCGCTGTAATATTAGGGTCAAGGGTCAGGGGGTCAAGATAACCCTTGCCCCCCTGACCCTTTGACCCCTGACCCTTGACCCTATCTTCTCCTTACCCCGCTCTTCTTAAAGAGCTGCCTTACAGTATCTGATGCCTGTGCACCTTTATCTAACCAGAATAGCGCCCTCTCTTCATCTATCCTGATTACAGGCGGCTCTTTAAGGGGGTCATACGTGCCCAGTAACTCAAGAAACCGTCCATCCCTCGGCATGCGGGAATCTGCAACTACCACCCTGTAGAAAGGCCTTTTCTTCCTCCCCATTCTCGTGAGTCGTATTGTTGTAGCCACTACTTCACCTCCTTTTAACTAATGAAAATTAGGGGTCGAGGGGTCGAGGATTCAAGTGAATTAATATCACTTGACCCCTTGAATCCTTGACCCCTTGACCCCTTACCAATAAATTTTTTTCTGTCATTTTGATTTCGGGGTACCCACGAAGTGGGTCGTTTGATATTTGATTTCATAACGGTATCCCTTTATGTTTATCTATAATCCCTTTTATCCTGCCAAGCAGAGAGTCAAAATCCCTGTCCTCTACCAATAAACACATATTAAGCCTTACCTGTGATGGGAATTTTTCAACCTGATTCCACTTCGCCACATTCTCCCTGAGTCTCTGGATAAAGCTTTGCGCCTTGATTTCATCAACACCGTAGAGTAAAATAATAAACTCATCATCCCCATAACGGCTGGCTATATCAACCTCCCGTATGGTCTTTTTAATAATCTTACCGACGGCCCTCAATACCTCATCCCCCTTCTTATGGCCCAGTTTACCATTAATATCCCGGAGCCGTGCAACATCAAGCATAAGGAGCGCTACAATCCCTCCATGTCTTTGCAGCCTTTTCGCCTCTATGTTGTAAAGATCTTCAAAATATTGCCTGTGGTAAAGCTGTGTAAGAGGGTCAAGCCTCTCACATGAAAGGAGCTTCTCTTCCATGAGCTGTTTTTCAAGTTCATTTCTTATTATTATGGCCGCATAAGAAGCGCCTCCTTCACCAGGTATGAATACTGATAACCCTGGAAGGAAAACAGGTTGTCCTGACTTTGTCATAATTTTAACATCCAGAGAGTTTAAGGACTTTTTTGTCTCCATTACGCCCTGTTTGGGGCATCCTTCCTCACACAACTGATTCCCGTCCTTGTCATAGCATATGAACAGCTCCGTACAGAGCCTTGTTGAGGTTACATCTGATTTATTCCATCCCGAGATTGCCTCAGCGGCCCTGTTCAATGACACTATCCTCCACTCTTTATCAAGGATAAAGATGCCATCCGATGTAAAATTATATATATTGCTCAGGATGGCCTTATCTAAATTAAAATCCATATTCTGCCTATTCCGACGAAACCGTCCACTATGAAAACAACCTTCGTGCCTTTTTAAGCATAGACAGTTTACCTTTTTCCCCGGCAAGCCCCTTCATCATCTTTCTTGCCTCTAAGAACTGCTTAAGCAGCCTGTTTATCTCTTCCACACTGGTACCACTCCCCTTCGCTATACGTTTACGCCTGCTGCCGTTTAACACGGTATGGTTTAACCTCTCTTTTACTGTCATAGAGCTTATTATAGCCTCTACACGTTTCAGGCCATCCTCCGGTATCTCACCTCCGGCGGACTGCAGTATCTTTCTCCCGCCCGGTATCATAGCTATAAGATCCGTCAGCGAACCAAGTCTTTTAAGCTGCTTCATCTGAGCCCTGAAATCTTCAAGGGTAAAACCATCACCCTTCAACCGGTCCTTTAAGTTTTTAACCTCCTCTACGGAATATGCATCCTGGGCCTTTTCTATCAATGAAAGGACATCCCCCATTCCAAGTATTCTTGAGGCCATACGGTCGGGGAAAAATGGCTCTAATTGATCTAATTTCTCTCCTACACCTAAAAGCCTGATTGGCTTGCCTGTAACATGCCTGACAGACAGCACAGCCCCTCCCCTTGCATCTCCATCCATCTTTGTCAGTATGACCCCGGTTATATCAAGAGACTTATCGAAGTGAGTGGCTATATTTACCGCATCCTGGCCTGTCATGGCATCAACAACAAGCAGCAGTTCATGGGGTTTAATATTATTTTTTATCTGTATCAGCTCGTCCATCAACTCATCATCTATGTGGAGCCTCCCTGCGGTGTCAAGGATTACAACATCATGCCCGTACATCCTGCCATACTCAACCCCGTCACTGCATACGGCAACGGCGTCCTTCCCCCCTTCCGGGGTATATATCGGAACCCGCAGCGCTTCACCCAATACCGAAAGCTGCTTAACTGCGGCCGGCCTTCTTATATCAGCAGCCACAAGGAGCGGCCTTCGCCCATCCTGCCTGAACATCTTTGCCATTTTACCCGCTGTTGTCGTTTTACCTGAACCCTGAAGCCCTAAAAGCATTATTACTGTCGGTGGAACCGGGGAAAGCTGAATCCCCTTGCTCTTTTCCCCCATGATAGAGCAGAGTTCCTCAAATACAATCTTTACCACCTGCTGGCCCGGGGTCAGGCTTTCCATAACCTCCTGCCCCATGGCCCTATCACGGATCCGGTCAATAAAGACCTTTACTACCTTGAAGTTTACATCC
Source organism: Nitrospirota bacterium (assembly GCA_016234155.1). Lineage (GTDB taxonomy): Bacteria > Nitrospirota > 9FT-COMBO-42-15 > HDB-SIOI813 > HDB-SIOI813 > JACRGZ01. The sequence goes on from JACRGZ010000169.1 coordinate 2,659, forward strand.
GCCTCAAGGAGCGCCAACCTGACCTCCCTGAGACCTTCCTGTAAATCCTTCTCAGTTAATATGCCTTTCCCTTTAAACTTTTTAAGGACAGCATCTAATTTGGCTGTAAGGCTTTCAAACATAATACACCATTATAATTTATATATAAATCTACAAGAGTTTAGAAAAGTTTGGCCAAATTGTCAAGAACTAAACCACCACCTGCCGGCCCTTGCTCCCAGGAACTGCCCGAGGATGGAAACTCCGAGTGTAAATGGTATTACCCTATAGGTAAACCCTGTGGATATCCTCATAAATATGACAGGAATTACCGGGATATGGATACATAACAACCAGGCTAATGAATATTTACGTGTCTTAACGCGGAGTATGCCGAAGGGGAAGTTCAATATGAAGGCCGCCACCCCTATCAGGATCAGAGTCAATATAACCATCTCGCAGATTCAGCTCTTATAGAAACTTTCAGCAACTGTCACAGGTTCAGGATGTTAAACAGCCATACCTATAAAATAAGCTATAGTATGGTTTAATGTCAAGCAGTAACTCTGTGGTGATTCTGTGGTTGTAACTCTGTGTGTGATGTTACCCCTGTACAGGAGGATCGAGCTTAATGAACTCAACTTTTTCCCACTTACCTTTGACAAACTTCATACCCTGGGCCTGCTTCTTTCTCTTGTCATACGCTGTATCCATACGGAGGTTATAAAATATACCTTTGTAATGCTCAATATCACCGTACATCTTCTCCCACTGCGCGATGTGCCCTGATCCCCTTGCCACTACATAGTCATCTATGATTATCTGAACCTCTTTTAGGAGAAGCCTCCTTATTTCCCTGTCTATATCCCAGTAATCCTTAGACCATGAGTGATGAGACTCCTGCTCATCGTGCAGCCTTTCGACATCGTTGATAATCATTGTATATATCTCTGACCTGACCTTGATGTTTACTTTGTAAGACCCCTTCTTACCCTCCATCTGCAGGAGTTTTTTATAAAGTCCTTCTATTTCTTTCATCCTGTTCTTTTTCATAAATTCTTCCAGATATATATTAAATGTCGCCCATAAAGGCCGGAGGTACAATTCATAGCGTTATAGTACTGTAGCGTGGTAGTTTATCCCCCACAATATGCATTTTACATCATTTCCGACACATTAACAATTTTCGGGTAAATTCATCAAGTCTTAAGGATGAGATGTACCTGGTGTAGAATTCTTCTCTGTAATATGATAATCTCCTAAGGGCAAACAGTGTGTTTGCAGTAGGGATAGAGAGCATCTAATGACTATCTACTTTATAAAACGCCTGCTTGAAATGATCCCCACCATAATAGGGATTACACTTATATCTTTTTTCATTATCCACCTTGCGCCTGGTAAGCCTACTGATATATTAGCTGAATTAAATCCTAAGATAACACCTGAAGCGAGGGAGAAACTCGAGAAATACTACGGGCTTGATAAACCAATTATTGTCCAGTATGGGATATGGCTGAAACGTATAGGAAAACTTGATTTTGGTGAGTCCTTTTCCACTGACAAAAGGCCTGTATGGGATAAGATAAAAGAGAGACTTCCGATTACTATCCTTATAAATGTCCTCTCTATGATACTGGTACTTATTATTGCAATACCCATAGGGGTTTCTTCTGCCACACATCAATATTCGCTGTATGACAAGATCACGACAGTCGGCGTCTTTATAGGGTTTGCCATCCCTACATTCTGGTTCGCACTCTTATTGATGATCCTCTTTGGCGTTTATTTGGACTGGCTTCCGATATCCGGGCTGAAATCACTCAATTATGAAAACATTTCCACATCAGGGAAAATATGGGACATTGCAAGTCACTTGATTCTGCCGGTCTTCCTCGAGGCCTTTGGAGGGCTTGCAGGGCTTTCACGCTATATGCGGAGCAATATGCTCGAGGTTATAAGGTCAGATTACATTACCACTGCGCGGGCAAAGGGCCTTTCTGAAAGAGTCGTCATATATAAACATGCGATGAGAAACGCCCTTCTGCCTGTAATAACTATCCTTGGCCTGTCGGTTCCCGGCCTTATAGGCGGGAGCGTTATATTTGAGACAATCTTTGCCATACCGGGCATGGGTCAGTTGTTTTTCATGTCTGTAATGACAAGGGATTATCCGTTGATAATGGGGATATTGACTATTGGGGCAATATTGACACTGGCAGGGAATCTCCTGTCAGATATAGGCTATGCTGTCGCAGATCCGAGAATCAGGACGAGATAGATAGCCGTAGAGCCTACCCTGAACTTGTTTCAGGGGTGGCTGGGTTCCCGTTGCTGCGAAGCATTGCAACGGGAAGGGGGTTATTTTCAGGTGAACCGTCATGAGCCATGACTCACAAAGGAGGATGAAAATAATCCCCCCCATCCCCCCCTTTAGAAAAGGGGGGTAAAAGTCCCCCTTTTTTAAAGGGGGATTTAGGGGGATTATGGGGTAAGGGGGGATTTGAAGGGGTATTTTCAGATGAATATCTTCTGGATGAGATTGAAGAGAAATAGGCTTGCAGTGCTGGGTGGCGTTATTGTCATTTGTCTTTTTGCCGCCGCTGTCTTTGCCCCTGTCGTCTCACCATATGAGCCCAATGATATCAATGTAAGGCATATACTTGAGCCTCCGGGCATTAAACACCCCTTTGGCACTGATGACCTTGGCAGGGATATATTAAGCCGGGTGATATGGGGTTCAAGGATTTCCCTGTCGGTTGGGTTTGTGGCGGTAGGGATCGCTACAGTGATAGGGATAATCCTTGGGGCAATATCCGGTTATTATGGCGGTTGGATAGATAGAATTATTATGCGGTTTGTGGATATAATGTTATCAATACCGACCTTTTTTCTTCTTCTTGCAGTAATAGCCTTTTTAGAACCCAGTATCTGGAATATAATGATCGTGATAGGCCTGACCTCATGGATGGGGGTGACAAGGCTCGTAAGGGCGGAGTTCCTGTCTGTAAAGGAGAGGGAGTTTACGCATGCGGCAAGGGCCTTGGGTGCCAGTGACCTCCGTATCATATTCAACCATATCCTCCCCAACTCAATGGCCCCTGTTCTGGTCTCAGCAGTCCTTGGGGTTGCCGGGGCAATCCTTGTAGAGTCTGCCCTGAGCTTTCTTGGAATCGGTGTACAGCCGCCCACAGCAAGCTGGGGCAATATCCTTACAGCCGGCAAGGATAACATAGAGATAGCCTGGTGGCTGTCAGTATTTCCAGGGCTTGCCATACTTGTAACTGTGCTGGCTTATAACCTGCTCGGTGAAGGGATCAGGGATGCAATAGATCCCCGGATGAAAATATAAGAGCCTTTCTATATTACTTCTTTGCAGGTTGGGCCGGGACTGCAGGGACTGGCGCTGTTAAGGGCTCGGCTGATTGTGTAGGTGCCGGGACCTCTGTCTGTTGCGGGATGACAGACGAGCGGCCTCCTCTACCGCCGATAAAGGCAAGCGAGAAAGATGTTATGATAAATATGATAGCTGCAACAGTGGTAAGCTTGCCAAGGAAACTTCCCGGGCCCCTGCTGCCAAAGATGGTCTGACTGGAAGAGCCGCCAAAGGCTGCACCCATTTCAGCGCCTTTGCCGGTCTGGAGTAATACAACCCCTATCAGAAATAAACTAACTATAACATGAATTATTACAAGCAGTATTGTCACTTATGCCTCCAACGTGTTAAATTCTAAATCCTAATATCTAAATCCTAAACAAATCTAAAATCCTAAATTTAAATGTTCTAAACTTTTTTAACCCTGCTGTTTTGGATTTGGAATTTTGGTCATTTGATATTGTTTAGGATTTAGAATTTAGTGTTTAGTGTTTAGTGTTTAGTGTTTATAGCTCCAACCACTATCCTCACAAAAGAATCTGCATTCAGGCTTGCCCCGCCGACAAGGGCACCGTCAATATCCGGCTCTTTAATAAGAGCCCTTATATTTTCCGGTGTAACGCTGCCACCGTACAGTATCCTTACTGTCTCTGCCACACTCCTCCCATAAGTTTCTCTTAAGTGAGACCTTATGAATCCGTGTACCTCTTCAGCCTGCTCAGGCGTTGCGTTCCTGCCGGTTCCTATAGCCCATACAGGTTCATAGGCAATTATTGCGCTGCTTATCGCCTCCTCACTCAGGCCGTCAATACCTTTCTCCACCTGACTTCCTACTACTTTGAATGTCTGCTCGTCATCCCTCTGCTGCAATGTCTCTCCAACACAGAATACCGGTTTCATATTACCGTAAAGCGCCCTCTTGATCTTTTTGTTAATCCCCTCATCTGTCTCACCAAAATGTTGTCTCCTCTCGCTATGGCCTATTATAACATATTTACAACCGCAGTCTGAAAGCATAGCAGCCGATACCTCTCCGGTATAGGCCCCTTTCTCCTCCCAGAAAAGATTCTGGGCAGCAAGATAGAGGTTATCACTACGGCCAATAGTATCCGAGACGGCCTTTAAAGCGGTAAACGGCGGTGACAATATAACATCTACACTATCAAGAGATACCTCTTTAAGCCCCTTTCTACACTCTTCGACAAATTGCAATGCCTCAGAAACGGTCTTGTTCATCTTCCAGTTTGCTATTACTATTGGCCTTCGCACTAATCCTTAACCTCTTTATCGTCAAGGGCCATGATGCCCGGCAGGGGCTTCCCCTCTAACATCTGGAGCACAGCGCCGCCTCCGGTTGATATAAAAGACATATTCTCTGATTCCCTTGCCTTATCAACTGCATTGGCTGTGTCACCGCCACCCACGATAGTGAGCGCATAAGACTCTGCTATTGCATGGGCCACTGCAAAAGTCCCCCTCGAAAAGGCATCTATCTCAAATACCCCCATCGGACCGTTCCAGAGAATAGTCCTTGCATTGGCAATAGCCTCCGTGAAGAGCTTTACAGAGGCGGGTCCTATATCGAGCGCCCTCCAGTCCTTAGGTATCTCCTGGACCGGCACTATTATCGTTTCTGCGCCAGGTTCCATGTTCGGCGCAGCAACACAGTCAACAGGGAGGTAGAACTTGATCCCCCTCTGGCGCGCCGACTTATATATCTGTATCGAAATGTCCATCATTTCAGGTTCTACAAGTGAGTTCCCCACATCGTAGCCCATAGCCTTAAGGAAGGTAAAGTCCATACCACCGCCTATTATTACCTTGTCAACCTTCTTTCCTAGATTCTCAATCATACCCAGCTTGCCTGAAACCTTGGCGCCACCCAGTATAGCCACAAAAGGTCTTGTTGGATTTGCCATTACACCGTCTACATATTCGATCTCTTTTTTCACTAAAAAACCGGTAACGGCAGGGCGCACATATTTGGTTATACCTGTAACTGACGCATGGCTTCTATGGCTTGTTCCAAAGGCATCGTTCACATAAACATCAGCAAGTGCAGCAAGCTTCTTTGCAAACGCGTCATCATTTGCCTCTTCACCTGGATAGAACCTGAGATTTTCAAGCAGCACCACATCGCCAGGCTCCATGTTATTCACAACCTTCTCCACATCAGGCCCTATACAGTCGTCTATAAAGATAACATCTTTGTTTAAAAGTCTCTGGAGCCTTTTAACCACAGTGGTGAGAGTCAGCGCCGGATTTCTCTTCCCTTTTGGCCTCCCAAGGTGGGAGGCAAGTATTACCTTTGCCCCTTCGTCTATAGCATAGTTAATAGTAGGAAGTGTGGAACGGATGCGTGTATCATCAGTTATATTAAGCTCAGAATTTAAAGGGACATTGAAATCCGCCCGTATAAATACCCGTTTATTCTTTATATTTACATCCCGTATAGTAAGTTTATTCAACATGGCCTTTAACTTATGCCCTTCTTACTCATATATAAGATGAGGTCTTTTATCCTTGTGGAGTACCCCCACTCATTATCATACCATGCTATTACCTTTACCATACGCCTTTCCAAAACCTTTGTTAAGCTGCCGTCAACAATAGACGAGTGCTCATTCCCTTTGAAATCTATTGATACAAGGGGGGCATCCGTATACTCAAGTATACCCTTTAATTTACCTGCAGATGCACGCCGCAGCGCCGCATTTACCTTAGTCTCATCCGTATCCTTCTCCACCTCCACCACTAAATCAATCATTGACACATTGGGGGTAGGCACCCTTACGGCCATCCCGTCCATCTTTCCTTCCAATTCAGGTATCACTAACGAAATGGCGCGGGCAGCCCCGGTTGTGGTGGGTATTAAAGATACTCCGGCAGCCCTGGCCCGACGAAGATCCTTGTGCGGAAGATCAAGCAGCCTCTGGTCATTGGTATATGAGTGTATGGTCGTCATGAGGCCGCGCCTTATGCCGAAGTTGTTCAACAGAACCTTTACTATAGGTGCAAGACAATTGGTTGTGCAGGAGGCATTTGATATAATACGGTGTTTTTTTGGATTATATTTGTTCTCGTTTACGCCCATCACGAGCGTGATATCCGGATTCTTTGCGGGCGCTGATATGATTACCTTCTTAGCCCCGCCCTTTAAATGTTTTTCTGCATCCTCACGTTTTGTGAAAAGTCCTGTTGATTCAACTACAATATCAGCGCCGATATCTCCCCATGGTAAATTGAGCGGATCCCTCTCTGCCAATATCCGTATCTCCTTGCCGTCTACAACGAGGTAATTGTCCTTTGCCGCCACCCCGGCATTAATAATGCCGAATACAGAATCATATTTCAGCAAGTGTGCCAGTGTCTTTGAGTCAGTCAGGTCGTTAATAGCCGCTATCTCAATATCCGGGTTGTTGTAGCAGGTACGTAAGAAGTTCCTCCCTATCCTGCCGAATCCGTTAATGCCAACTCTTACAGCCATTTTTACACTCCTTTCCAAAAAGGACAAAATTTTCCGTGTTGATAATATTAAAAATTGCCTTATAAGTCAAGGCAAAATTTCGGCACGATGTAATGCCTCGGTGAAGGGTGTTAAGAGTACTTTTGATGTATCTATATTTCAAGACCCCTACTTTGTGTGCTGTGTGTCATGATGACGCCGCTAATAACGAAAGGGGGGACGCCAGGGGCTGAGTATTAAGATCAAGGAGGCTGTAAGTCCTGCCTTGCTTTTTGACAGATAGAAGATTATAGTAAAAATATAGGCGAGGGTATAAGGAAATGGCAAAGACAATCAATGCAATATATGAAAACGGTGTTTTTAAACCTTTAGAGCCCATATCTCTTAAAGAGCATGAAAGGGTAACGCTTGATATAAATTTAGAGGAGCAGTTGCGGAAGCAATTAAAAAAGCTGACAGAAAGGATTTATAAAAGAACTGATAAATATTCTGCTAAGGAAATAGAAGACAACATCACAGAAGCCTTTAGAGAGGTTCAAGAAACCTACCGTGCAAAAAAACCTTCTCGTTCTGATTGATACCAATGTATGGGTTTCTGCCTTTATCAATAGAAAGGGTTATCCAGCTAAGGTAAAAGAGGCCTTTGTCAACCATGAATTTGATTTAGTCATATCTCCCCTTTAGTCTGCCCCAAGTGCCATCATATAATGAGGATAATCGCTTTTATTGAAAATGATACCACTATTCAGAAGATACTGAAACATCTTGGCCTGTGGGAGACCCGCTCCCACTCACCACCACCATCCTCTACATATGAAGAGATAATCTATGAGGATGAACTTCCCTCACTCCTATAGAAGAAATGACGGACCTTAAGATTGTAGTATTTAACCTCAAATAGATATTTATGAATCAGAATAAAGGCTTGGATGTAAAAAGTCTTGACAGCGGACGGCTTCGTAAAAAGCCCCATCACCACAAAAGTGGGTACCCGAAGGCGCGCAAATCCTGAGGAATGAGGCGTACTCATAGTTACACCGCAATGACGAAGGATGCAGTGCAGTGCCGTACTCCCAGAGGGCACCCGACTTTTTACGAAACCGTCAAAAAGGGATTCCTAACACCTTCTTTAGCTGTGCCTCAATCTCTGTCAGTCCTGCAAATCCCATAAATATGTGTCTTACAATACCTTCCCTGTCAATTATGAAAAGCCATGGCTCTCCAATTACGCCGTAACGCTTACCCAATACCGCATCCTCTGACTCCGGCCCCCAGAATTCAGCCGCACGGTGCCGCTTCCCTATGACTGCTACATCCTGTTCATAACGAGACCCAATATCCATTATATTGAACCATACCTTTTCACAATATCTGCAATGGTCAGGATTGCCAAACATGAGGAGGATGACCTTCCCATCCCCATGTGCCTTTTTGAGATCCTCTGCTTCAAGAGGTGCCCTATCCCCAACCCCTGCTAAAGGCTTACCCTCTGGCGCCCCCCTTATCCCTCCGTATGAAATATTAGCCACTATTAAAGAGGTGTACAGACATAGAAGAAAAACCATAAACAAAAGAGAAATTTTCATTCCTTTTTGAAATTTCATTGTAATTACCCCATTTAGGGAATGATTTCTTTATAATTGATATTGTTTATCATTCTCATCTATAATATAGCCCTTAACCTTAAAATGTCAATGCCTTTGTGTGCCTTGCCACCCCCCAGTTTTTATGTACCTTTTTGCTTTAGCACATTATCCCCTAATGTTCCATCTATGACAATCAATAAAGAAATAGCCCACAGATATGTATAACCTCTCGATTTCTTAAGAGGAATATCATAGTTAGGACTACACTGTATTACGTTTTTGAAAAAAAGCTTGACATTTATCTTACATTCATATATATGTAAGCTATGAATCCTAAACGGGCGATTCTCCTTAGGCGAGAAGACCTTGTCCAGCAACTTCCTCCTCTTGGTGAGGTCATACGCGGCTCGCTCATTGAGCGCCATTTGCGTTGTGGCAAGCCCAACTGCCACTGTGCACAAGGAGAAGGTCATCATGCATGGTACCTGGCCGTAAGCTTTACCAGAGGACGAACCGAGCAGGTCACAGTGCCTCAGGCCTTGGTGCCCTATGTAAGGAGGTGGCTGGATAATTACGAACGTTGGTGGGTGATCCTCGAAGAGATCTCTGAAATTAACAGGGAATTGTTGCGTAAGCGATGGATAGGGGAGAGGCAGAAAAAGAAGTCTAAGCGATAGTTTGATTTTCATGTGAGGGATGTTGGATAAACCAGTGCTATCACAGGGTGCTCTTACGACATCATCATTACTGGGGCCTGAG
>JACRGZ010000171.1 GCA_016234155.1 Nitrospirota bacterium
AACACTAAACAAAAAATGAAAAATGTTTAAGTGTTTTTTTGTGTCTCTTTTAGTTCTTTGAGGCAAATTTTCATTATTCATTTCTTGTTATATGTTTTTTATTTTCTTGAGGATCAAAAATAACACCTGCTGAGTAGTTACCTATCATCTATCATTTTACCAGCTTGACTTAATTACCCCTGGTATATCTCCTTTAAGACCCATGGACCTGAAACATATCCGGCACATCTGAAACTTCCTGAGAAACGCCCTCGATCTTCCGCATAATGGACAACGATTGTACTTACGTACCTTAAATTTCGGCTCCCTCTTCGCCTTCGCTATTAAGGACTTCTTAGCCACATAACCCCCCTCTAAAAATACAAATCCTAAATCCTAATATCTAAATCCTAAACAAATCCAAAATGCTAAATGTCAAAGCTCAAAGTTCAAATGAATGTCAAATGACAAATTTGGCATTTGGATTTTGACATTTTAATTTCTGAACGGCATCCCCATAAGTTTCAACATGGTTTTACATTCCTTATCTGTTTTTGCACTTGTTACAATAGTAATGTCAAATCCGTGGATAAATGTCACAGACTCATATTTTATCTCGGGGAAAATTATCTGCTCTTTTATGCCAAGTGTATAATTGCCGTTCCCGTCAAAGGAGTTTCCATTAATCCCCCTGAAGTCTCTTATCCTCGGAAGGGCAACACTGATGAGCCTGTCAAGGAACTCATACATCCTGTCAGCTCTGAGTGTTACCTTGCATCCTATTGGCATGCCTGCACGAAGTTTGAAGCCGGCTATAGATTTTTTTGCCTTTGCTACCAAAGGACTCTGACCGGTAATCTGTTTGATCTCTCCCACTACGACATCAAGCATTTTGACATTTTGCACCGCTTCCCCAACACCGACATTAATTACAATCTTCTCTATATGAGGCGCCTCCATGGGGTTTCTATATGAGAACTCCCGTAACAGTACCGGTATAACCTCTTTCCGGTATTTTTCTTTTAGTCTGGGCAAGTTTTTTTTGTCTTCGCCTGTTTTCATAGTTTTCTCTAAAAGCCTCGTTTAGTATAAACCATCCTGCGCCAAGTTGACGCTCAAAAATGCCCACGACCCATTGCGTTGGCCTTCGGCCGCAATGGGTGCCCCGAAGGAAGGACAAGGATTTGAGCCGAGGCGTACTTTTTCGTACGTTGAGGCTCAAATCCTTGTCCTGACGCAGCACGACCCATTGCATTTACTTCGTAGCAATGGGTACCCCGCATTTTTCAGCGTCAACTATCAAGTATCTCCTTACACTTCTTACAATACCGCATCCTTTTATCGTTGCTTAGCTCAAACCCTACCTTTGTCACCTTATCACATTTGGGGCATACGATGGACACGTTTGATATGTGGATTGGCCCCTCGGTCTCCAATATCCCCCCCTCCTTGTTTTTCTGGGAAGGTTTCATGTGTTTTTTTACTATATTAAGCTTCTCTATCAATACTTGAACATTAGCATCTGAGGGGAGCACCTTTAAAACCTTGCCCCTCTTACCCCTCTCCTTGCCGGAAATAGCCTCAACTGTATCACCTCTTTTGATTTTTAGCTGCATCATACCACCTCTGGAGCAAGGGATATTATCTTCATAAATTTCTTCCACCTGAGCTCCCTTGCAACCGGACCGAAAATTCTCGTTCCAATAGGTTCACCCTGTGCATTGATAAGCACAGCGGCATTTTTGTCAAATCTTATATACGACCCGTCATCGCGGCGGATACTGTCAACCGACCGCACTACAACAGCCTTTGCAACCTGACCTTTCTTTGCAGTTCCATCCGGAATTGCCTCTTTAACACTTACCACAATTACATCACCAATGCCCGCATACCTCTTGTTGGAACTCCCCATCACCCTGATACACATAACCCTCTTTGCCCCTGAGTTATCTGCAACATCTAATATGGTCCTTGGTTGTATCATCACTCAGCCTGTTTACGTTCCAGAATATCAATAATCTTCCAGCGCTTCTTCTTGCTAAGAGGCATGGTCTCTATTATCTTCACCTTGTCTCCAACATGACACTTATTATCTTCATCATGTGCCATGAACTTCGTCCGTTTTTTGACAACCTTGCCATACTTCGGATGCCTGTAAAGGCTTTCAACTATTACAGTTACGGTCTTATCCATTTTGTCACTTATAACCCTGCCTATATACTCTTTCCGCAGCTTATAAGCCATCATCCCTCCGCCTTACTCTCATTCACCACAGTCTTAACCCTGGCAATTTCTCTTTTGACATTTCTTATACGCATCGGGTTATCTAAGCTGCCACTGATTGACTTCTGAAATCTGAGATTAAATAATTCCTTCCTCAGATCTTTCTCCTGTTGCAAAAGCTCATCTCGTGTAGCCCCGCGCATCTCCGTCAGTGTCATTTCTATAACCCGCCTCTTTCAATAAATTTAGTCGCTACAGGCAGTTTATGTGAGGCTAATTTCAACGCCTCCTGCGCAACCTCCTTAGGCACTCCATCCATCTCATACAAAATCCGGCCCGGCTGCACTACGGCGACCCATGCTTCTACAGCCCCCTTGCCTTTTCCCATTCTTGTCTCTGCAGGCTTTTTGGTAATAGGCTTATCGGGGAATATACGTATCCATACCCTTCCGCCTCGTTTAACGTGCCTGGTGATTGCAATACGGGCAGCCTCTATCTGCCTTGCGGTAATACGACCAGGTTCCAAAGTCTTAAGCCCGAAGCTGCCAAAACTAAGGTCTACCCCTCTGGACGCCTTACCTTTAGTCCGCCCCTTCTGACGTTTTCTGTACTTAACCTTCTTAGGTGATAACACCTGCAATTACCTCCTTTTCCGGAAGCACCTCACCTTTGTATATCCAGACTTTTACGCCTATCTGGCCATATGTAGTTTTGGCCTCTGAAAACCCGTAGTCAATGTCTGCCCTCAGGGTATGCAGTGGCACCCGTCCCTCTCTGTACCACTCTGATCTTGCGATCTCTGATCCCGCAAGACGGCCGGAACATTGTATCTTTATCCCTTGTGCGCCAAACCTCAATGCTGCCGCAACACTCTTCTTCATCGCCCTTCTGAAGGCTATCCTTTTCTCTAATTGCAGGGCTACATTTTCTGCCACAAGCTGGGCATCTATCTCAGGCTTCTTAATCTCTATTATATTGACCGAAATCTGCTTACATGAGAGTTCCTCTAAGTTTTTCTTAAGCTTTTCTACCTCAGAGCCCTTCCTCCCGATGATAATTCCGGGTCTGGCCGTATGAATATTAACCTTCGCCGTCTGGGTGGAACGTTCTATGTCAATCTTAGCAACCCCTGCATGCAACAACTTACCCTTTACAAGCCGTCTTATTTTCAGGTCTTCATGCAGCAATGCTGCATACCCCCGCTCAGCGTACCACTTTGAGTTCCACGATTTTATGTAACCTAATCTGAATCCAATTGGATGGACTTTCTGGCCCAAATTTCCTCCTTGTCTATTTCCGGCGCTTCGCGCCAGACACATTAGATGTCACATTAGATGCCACCTTAGATGTCACCTTAGTAGCAAGTATCATCGTTATATGGCTCATGTGCCTTTTCCTTCTCATCCCCCTCCCCATGGGCCCTGCCTTGAATCGCTTTAGCGCAGGTCCGTGATCTACATATGCCTTTGCTATGAGAAGGTCATCTACATCACCAATGTTTTTTTGTTTAGCATTTGCTATAGCAGACTTTAAGACCTTATCTATCATAAAAGATGCGTGTTGAGGTAAAAACTTAAGTATAGTCATAGCCTCTCCAACATCCTTTCCCCGAACAAGGTCAATGACCCGCCTGGCTTTTCTCGGCGTCACCCTTGCGTATCTCAGTATAGCTTTGGCTTCCATCTTATATCCTCATTTTTAAGGGTTCGAGGATTCAAGGGGTCAAGGGGTCAAGGGAGACGTATAAGATTCTACCACTTGAATCCTTGAATCCTGGACCCCTTGAACCCTTTCTCCAATCTTACTTCACTGAAGTAGCCTTCTCAGTCTTTTTCCCCGAATGGGCCTTAAAAGTCCGGGTTGGAGAGAACTCCCCTAACTTGTGTCCAATCATATTTTCCGTAACATAAACCGGGATAAACTTCTTTCCATTATGAACAGCTATAGTATGTCCTATCATTTCAGGAATAATAGTTGACCGTCTTGACCATGTCTTTATGATCCTTTTCTCCCCCACCTGATTCATTGCCTCAATCTTACTTAATAAATGTCCATCTATAAACGGTCCCTTTTTGACAGAACGTGCCATTTTACCTTACTTCCTCCGTTTAACAATAAATTTACCCGTGGATTTGTTCCTCCGCGTTTTGTATCCCTTGGTCGGCACACCCCATGGAGAACAAGGGTGTCTGCCGCCTGACGTCTTCCCCTCGCCACCGCCTAATGGATGGTCAACGGGATTCATAGCAACCCCCCTTACGTGGGGCCTCTTCCCAAGCCACCTTGACTTGCCGGCCTTACCAACAGAGACATTAATGTTGTCTAAATTCCCTACCTGTCCGATAGTAGCCATACACCGTGAGTGAACAAATCTGACCTCTCCTGAGTTCAGCTTTATGGTCGCATAATCACCCTCTTTCGCCATAAGTTGTACGGCCCCACCGGCGCTTCGGGCAAGCTGCCCTCCTCGTCCTGGATTTAATTCTACATTATGTATCATTGTACCGACCGGTATGTTATTTAGCGGGAGGGTATTCCCCACTTTGATTTCACTATCAGGACCTGAGCTTACCGTATCACCGGCTTTCAGTCCCTCCGGGGCTATAATATACCTCTTTTCACCATCCGCGTAATGGAGCAGGGCTATCCTTGCCGTCCTGTTAGGGTCATACTCTATAGCAGCCACAGTTGCCGGTATCCCAGTCTTGTCACGTTTAAAATCTATTATCCTGTATGCTTGCCTGTGTCCGCCCCCCTTGTGGTCAGCGGTAATCCTCCCGTTATTATTCCTCCCCCCGGTCCCTCTCTTATCAACAACTAAAGACTTCTCAGGCTTTGCCCTGGTAATCTCATCGAAAGTAAGGGTTGTTTTTCCTCTCACACCGGGAGAGGTTGGTTTATAGCTCTTCAGTCCCATAATTACTTCCCCTTATGCACCTTCAAAAATATCCAGCTTTTCACCCTTCTTCAGGGTAACAATTGCCTTTTTCCAGTTCTGCCTTTTCCCTTCAAATCTACCCATTTTCTTTTTTTTCCCCTCAATATTTCCTATATTTACTTTTTCTACTTTTACCTTGAGGGTCTCTTCAACAGCCCGTTTAATCTGTATTTTATTGGCGAGAGGATTCACTACAAACACAATTTTATTCATACCCTCCCGCAGGTCGGTACTCCTCTCTGTAATAAGGGGGTGGCGGATTATCTCGTGGATATCTAAATTCACGACCACACCTCCGTCAATCTTTCAATATCTTCTTTGCTGATTATTAGATTCTTATATCTCATCAGATCATATACATTAAGTTGTCTTATATCTACAATGTTAACCCCCGGTAAGTTTCTCCCCCCCCGGTACAATGCCTCATTTTCTTGTTCGCATACAATCAACGCACTGTCAACTGCATTAAGCCTCTGTAATACCGACACAACCTCCCTGGTCTTCCCATCCTTTATACCAAGGGAGTCAGTTACTATGAGGGTATTTTCTTTAAGCTTTAACGAAAGGGCGGAATACAGTGCAAGCCTGCTCTTTTTCTTTGGCATCCTATAGGAATAGTCCCTTGGCAGGGGGCCAAAAATAGTTCCGCCGCCTACCCAGAGAGGGGACCTTATAGAACCGGCCCTGGCCCTGCCGCTCCCCTTCTGTCGCCATGGTTTCTTCCCGCCGCCACTGACAAGCCCCCTTGTCTTGGTAGCATGAGTTCCATGTCTGCGGTTGTTAAGATCCATAGTCACTGCCTCATGGAGTAAAGCAGTATTGACAGTTTGACCAAATATCTTCTCATCAAGGTCAACACTGCCTACCTTATTATTATTTAAATCAACCACTGATACTTGCAACATAGCCATTCACCATCACCTATTCCCCGCCTTTAATTGCCTTTTTGACAAACACAAGCGAACCCCTGCTTCCGGGCATGGCCCCTTTGATAAGAAGAATATTATCCTCTTTTCTGACCACGACCACTTCGAGGTTCTGAACTGTCCGTCTTTTGTTTCCCATATGTCCCGGAAGACGCTTATTTTTCCTCACCCTTGAAGGGTAAGCGCTGCTCCCTATTGAACCAGGCGCCCGGTGAAACATTGACCCGTGAGTAGCAGGCCCTCCTGCAAATTTATGCCTTTTAACCACCCCCTGAAATCCCTTCCCTATTGTAACACCGGTAACATCAACCATATCTCCCTCTTTGAATATCTCTACAGTGATCTCCTGCCCTGTTTTGAGGGATGCAATATCGCCTTTAAATTCAGCCAGATGCCGTGATGGGTGAACTTCATTCTTTTTAAAATGACCTAACAGTGGTTTTGTCAAATGCTTTTCCTTGGCGTCCTTAAAGGATAACTGGACAGCCTCATATCCATCTTTTTCAACAGTCTTATTAGTTACCACATGGCAGGGTCCAGCCTCCACTACTGTTACAGGTATACTCCTGCCGTCTGCAGTAAATATCTGAGTCATCCCGTGTTTAATACCAATTAAGCCGTTAACCATATTCCCAACTTAGGGGTCAAGGATTCACCCCTTGACCCCTTTATAATTTTATCTCCACATCTACACCTGCTGATATATCTAATTTCATCAATGCATCAGCAGTCTCCGGCGTAGGTTCATATATATCTATCACTCTCTTATGCGTCCTGACCTCAAATTGTTCCCTTGATTTTTTATCCACATGGGGAGATCTGAGGACAGTAAATTTATTTATTGTTGTGGGAAGAGGTATGGGGCCGGACACCCTGGCGCCTGTCCGCTTGGCAGTCTCCACTATCTCAGCAGCAGACTGATCCAATAACTTATAGTCATAAGCCTTTAATCGAATCCTTATCTTCTGTCCCATAGCCATTTTAATGTCCTCTGAGGCTCTTGCAAAAGTCTATGTCATCCCCGAAATCTTCTATCCCCGATAGAAGATTTCGGGGACGAATATGATTTTCTGTAATAAAACACTATATTCCCGCTTAAACCCTGCGGGAATGACAACATTTTTATACTTTTGCAAGAGCCTCTCTTTATGTAATGCCCTCATCATAGGGGCTATAACCTTTGTCACGCCGGTATATGCCGACAGGTTAGCCTTTGGGGCCG
>JACRGZ010000172.1 GCA_016234155.1 Nitrospirota bacterium
AAGGAGGATGAAAATCAGTTGTTTCAATCTTTGTCATTCCCGAAATCTTTTATCGGGAATCTGGTTTAAAACCAGATTCCCGCTTAAGACATGCGGGAATGACAAACAATGGGTATTTTCAGATGAACCGTCATGAGCCGGGGCTCACAAAGGATTATGAAAATCCCCCTTAATCCCCCTTTTTCAAAGGGGGAAATTAGTTCCCCCCCCTTTAGAAAAGGGGGGTAAAAGTCCCCCTTTTTTAAAGGGGGATTTAGGGGGATTATGGGGTAAGGGGGGATTTGAAAGGGATTTTCATATGAAAAAAATACAGGAAGAGGTTGTCATAGGAATAGACTTAGGAGGCTCAGCTATACGTCTGTCAACCGTTACAAAGAGAGGGAGGATAATAAACCCACGGAGGATAGGGATTGCCGGCAGGCGTTATAAAGACCATATTTTAACATCAATCATATATAATGTGCTGGATATTAAGTCTCTTGAAAATACAAGGCGCAACAAGGTAGTAGCCGTAGGTATAGGATCACCTGGTATTATTGATTTTAGTAAAGGTACAATCATTAGCTCGCCAAATTTTCCAGACTGGAAAGATGTCCCGTTACGGTCATTACTTGAAAGGTCACTTGATCTCCCCGTAACATTGGAAAATGATGCCAATGCCGCTGCCTTTGGCGAGAAGTGGAAGGGGGCAGGCCGCGGGGTAAATAGCCTGATATGCATGACAATGGGTACAGGTATAGGTGGAGGAATAATACTTAATGGCAATATATGGCATGGGGCCCATGGCATGGGTGGTGAGGTCGGTCACATGACTGTAAACCCGGAAGGGCCGCTCTGCAATTGCGGCAACAATGGATGCCTTGAGGCCTACTCTTCAGCTACAGGAATGGTGAGGAGTGCAGTTGAGTCAATAAATGGAGGTAAAAGGACGATCCTTATAAAACTATCCGGTGGTGATAACAATAAAATAACGGCAAAGATGATCCATGAAGCGGCCTTACAGGGGGACAGTGTCTCAATTAATATACTGACAGAGGCAGGCAAGTATCTCGGTATTGCTATTGCCAGCCTAATGCATATACTTAACCCCGAGATGATAGTCCTGACCGGGGCAGTTACAGGGGCATGGGACTTTTTTATGCCTGCCGCAAAGAAAGAGGTGGAAAAGCGGGCGTATAAGGCTATGGTAGAGAAGACAAAGATAGTCCCAGGTATGCTGATAGACAGCGCCGGGATAGTCGGAGCGGCAGGATTGGCAATGAAGCAACTTGGCTTGTTGAAGCTATGAATTGTAAATGTAATGCCCATGGGCCAAGAGGATCACAAAGGAAGATGAAAATAGCCCAGCAACTTAATAACTGTCATCCCCGAATGTTTCTATCGGGGATATGGTTTAAAACCAGATTCCCGCTTAAGACATGCGGGAATGACAAATTTGGGGTTATTTTCAGGTGAACCCCCATGAGCCAGAGGCTCACAAAGGAGCATGAAAATCACCCCTCACCTTAATCCTCTCCCCTAAGGGGAGAGGGTAGGGTGAGGGGGTTACAAGGGTATTTTCATATGAAAAAATATATCACCCTCTTCCACATCAACTGGCAGAACTCCCTGCAGTACAGATTCTCGCTGGTTATCTACATTGGCGGCTATTCCCTCTATATAGGTGTACTTTTATACCTCTGGTCCGCCATCTACCACGAAGGGCAATCCGTCGGAAACTACACACTACAGCAACTTACCACATATTATCTCCTGCAGCTCATGATAAACTCCATAATATTCTCCTACATAAGCTGGGATGTAATTGACAATATCAAGAACGGCCTTTTTTCAAACTTCCTTACAAAACCCCTTGACTATTACCTCTACTGGTTCACCATCAATCTGTCAGGGAAGATGCTTGAGGCGCTCTTTGTCATCATTGCAGCCGGAGGCATATCCTTCTTTGTCAGTGACTATATATTCTTCCCTGAACATTTGATCACACTGATCTACTTTATTATCGCAGTTGGATTAGGGATAGTACTTGCCTTTGAGATGGACTTCTGCATCGGGATGATCACCTTCTGGCTGACTCAGGTGCGGACATTCAAATATATGCTCCAGACACTGATACTATTCTTCGCGGGCGCCATGCTCCCTTTAGACCTCTTTCCCGCTTACCTTGCTAAAATAGCAGAGATACTCCCCTTCAGGTATCTCATCTTTTTCCCTGCAAGCATATACCTGGGAAAGATTGACAATCCATGGCTATCTTTTTTACTCCTTATATTCTGGATCATCATATTTTATGTTATTTCACGTATACTGCTTGCAAGGGGGATAAAGAGATACGAGGCAGTCGGTGCTTGATATTGACGACTTCGTAAAAAGTCCATCTGCGGCGTTGCGCTGCATCCTTCGTCATTACGGCGTAACTACAAAGTACGCCTCATTCCTCAGGATTTGCGCGCCTTCGGGTACCCACTTTTGTGGGTGATGGAGCTTTTTACGAAGTCGTCCGCTGTCAGGACTTTTTACGAGGGTGTCAATATTCTGAAGACAATAAGACGTTACACAGGTTTATACAAGGCATTCCTCTTCCAGAACCTCAAGGAGGATATGATATACAGGTCGAACTTTATCACCCTTGTGGTAATGGATATAGCATTTGTAAGCATAAGTGTGGTACTTTTTAAGATTATCTTCGGCCATGTAAATTCTATAGCCGGATGGACATTCCATCAGTCTGTTATTCTAATAGGAACCGTTGGAATTGTACGTGAGATGGCCTACCTGACATTCAGGCGCGGTTTCCTGGAATTAGGGAACCACATACGCACAGGGACATTCGATACATTCATGGTAAGGCCTATACTACCTAACATACACCTTGCCTTCAGGCACATATCGCTTTCAGAGAGCCTTGGGGAGTGTATAATGGGGGTTATACTCGTAGTCTATGGCTTTATGCATCTGAATACCTGGAGCCTCCTCAGTATACCACTCTACGTATTATTCCTGATAAACTCACTTATGGTGTATTATGGGTTCAGCCTCCTTATCAACAGCATTGTTTTCTGGGTGATAAAATCACAGGAGTTGAATACGATCGTATACTTTTTTATGGAGACGTCCCGGTATCCTGGAGATATATTCAGGGGCGTTGGAAAGATACTTTTCACATTCATTATCCCTATTGGGATAATAGCTACTGCGCCTGCCTCCATACTTACCGGACGCATGGGATGGAAGTTTGCAGCAATATCAATAATAGTCGGGGTCTCTTTTCTAAGTACAGGGCTGTACGTGTGGAAAAAGAGCATTGAGCATTACTCCTCGGCAAGCGGATAGGAAGTATTCCCCTCCCCCTTGATGGGGGAGGGATAGGGTGGGGGTGAAATGCCCATTTCAATACAGGTAAAAAACCTCAGAAAGACCTTCGACTACTTTAAAAAAGAGCCTGGTCTCGCAGGCTCTTTCAAGAGCCTCTTCTGGCGGGAAAAACTATACAACGAGGCATTGAAAGGGATCTCTTTCGAGATACAGGAAGGTGAACTCGTCGGCTTCTTAGGCCCCAATGGCGCCGGAAAGACAACGACACTGAAAATTCTGTCCGGCATCCTCTACCCCACCGGAGGCGAGGCAGTTGTCATTGGACATGTGCCATGGAAGCGTGAACCGGCGTATCAAAAGCAGTTCGCCATCGTAATGGGGCAGAAAAACCAGCTCTGGTGGGACCTCCCTGCACAGGAATCCTTTACCCTGAATAAAGAAATTTACGAAATAGACACAAGGGTATACAAAAATAACCTGGATGAGCTTATAGAACTCTTTGACATCAAGGAACTAATAGATGTCCCTGTAAGAAAGCTCTCCATGGGACAGAGGATGAAGTGTGAGCTTGCAGCCGCCCTCCTCCACTCCCCCAAGGTCCTTTTCTTAGACGAGCCCACCATAGGGCTCGACATAATATCACAGGAGAAGATCAGGAAATACATAGAAGGGTATAACAGGCTGAAAAAGACGACCGTCCTCCTTACAAGCCACTACATGCGGGATGTAGAGAGGTTATGCAAGCGGGTAATTGTCATAAACAATGGTG
This sequence comes from Nitrospirota bacterium, assembly GCA_016234155.1. Classification (GTDB taxonomy): domain Bacteria; phylum Nitrospirota; class 9FT-COMBO-42-15; order HDB-SIOI813; family HDB-SIOI813; genus JACRGZ01. The sequence goes on from JACRGZ010000172.1 coordinate 4,085, forward strand.
TCATAATATACGACGGATTAGTAGAAGATCTAATGAACAGATACGCAGACTACAAGACAATCAGATTGAGGTTCTCGCGGGAATATAATGAGAATGGACTTGAAAAATATGGGAATGTGGTCGAGCGTGATGGCCTTAACGTCGTCATAAAGGCCAGTAAAGAGGATATCGCAAAACATACCGCCAAAATCCTTAGCGAATTCCCCGTGGAAGACCTGTCTGTAGAAGACGTGGAGATCGAGGATGTGATAAGCAAGATTTTTACAGGGTAAGCCTTTTTTGGTGGGCTCTCGCAGAATTGAACTGCGGACACGAGGCTTTTCAGGCCTCTGCTCTACCGACTGAGCTAAGAGCCCACGGAATTTACGCTGAAAACAGGTCATCTGCGGCGTCAGGGCAATAAATTTAAGTTTCAACGTACATTAAGTACGCCTCAACTTAAATTTATTGCCCTTCCTTGCACCTGACCTGTTTTGAGCGTAAATTCGACTTTAAGCTGAAAATAGGCCACCTGCGGCGTCAGGTCTAGTTACTCATCCCTATCAAACCTTATCCTGACCCTCTTCAGGAATGACCTGTCGAAATTGCTAATCCAGCCTTCGGCATCTGAGGATTTGACTGCCCCTTTTCTTGTAAGCCTTGTAACAGATGCCAGTATCAGGTCAACATGATAACCTTCCTTCTCAATCATTGCAAGGGTATCTTTAATCTCATCATTTTCACTAAATGCCTGTCCAATAGAATCAGCCAGCGTCTTCATCAGCTCTTTAAGCCTTTCGTCTGATCTGTCCATCAATTAAAAATATTAAATGAATAAGTGTTTCATTGTCAAGTGCTGTCCTGGCAATTGATGTCCTGACAATAACAGGACGATTTGGACGATTTTTTTGTCTTTACACCCCAATATAAGAAATGTTATTATTTTTGTTTATGATTTACCCATTACGTGCCGTTTTACTGTCATTTATCACCTGTTGCCTTACAATCTTTATATTTAATAGCGCCGCCCCGGCCCAGGATGGGGTAAAGATAAGGCTTATAGATATTACAGGCAGCAGGCGTATAGAGAAATCTACAATCCTCACAAAGATCAGGACAAAAGAGGGTGACACCTTTTCCGCTGATGCTATAAGGGAAGATATAAAGTCCCTCTATGCGACTGACTACTTTGATGATATCAGGGTGGAGTCAGAAGCCTGGGAAGACGGGCTCAGGGTAATATTCCATCTCAAAGAAAGGGCGATCCTTCATAATGTAACCTATGACGGTAATGACAAGATAACATCTGATAAACTGAAGGAGAAGGTAACACTTATCACCGGGACACCTCTAAGCCGGAAACTTGTAAAGGAAAATGTGGAGAGGCTGAGGGAGCTGTATCAGGATGAAGGCTATTACGAGGCGACAATTATCCCTGTAATAAACAGGGTATCAGATGAGAGGGTTTCAGTTACGTTCTATATAAAAGAGGGTGACAAGATAAAGATTAAAGAGGTCCGTATCCCGGGGGCAAAGAATATATCAGAGAAGAACCTGAAAAAGGCTATTAATACAAAACAATACAAACTGCTGACATCCTGGCTTACAGATTCCGGTATCTATAAGGAAATTGAGGCGCAGAATGATATTGACAGGATCCGCGACTATTATTTAGACAGGGGGTATGTCGAGGTTCAGGTCAGTGAACCGGAGACAGAGATCATAGAAGGCGGCAGATGGATGAGGATAAACTTCAGTGTAGTTGAAGGGGAACAATTCCGTATCGGAAATATAGATTTTAGAGGGGATGATATATTTACTAAAGATGAAATAGAAAAGAGGATCAAGATACACAGGGGCATGATCTTTAGCCGCAGGACACTCCGTGAAGATGTGGCCATAATAACTGATATGTACGGCGAGCGTGGATATGCATTCGCAAATGTCATGCCTGATATAAGGCCTGATGAGGCTGCGCAGAATGTAGATATTACATTTATTATTGAAAAGGGAGAGAAGGTAAAGGTAAGGAGGATAAATATAGGCGGCAATGAGAAGACAAGGGATAAGGTGATACGGAGGGAGATAAGGTTGAGCGAGCAGGGCTATCTCAACACCTCTGCACTGAGGAGAAGTTTTCAGCGTATCAATAACCTCAATTATTTTGAAAATGTGGAGATTGTCCCTGAGACAGTCAGTAAAGATATGGTTGATCTGAATGTAAGGGTGAAAGAAAAACCTACAGGGGCGTTCAGCCTTGGCGGCGGATACAGTTCTGTATATGGTGTGGTGGGAATGGTAGATGTAACAGAAGGAAACCTGTTTGGGAGGGGGGAGCTTCTGAAGGTCAAAGGGGAATTCGGTGCACTGAGGACAAGTTATGATATTACGTTCAAAGAGCCATGGTTTATGGACACACCTACATCTGTCACCCTGAATCTGTTTGATACGGTCCGGTCATTTGATGCATACAATATAAATAGCCGAGGTGGAAACATAGGTGTTGGACGTTCATTTGGAGAGTACTGGAGCGGCGGAATAACGTACGGGATACAGAATATTACGGTCAGCGGCAGCCCACCCCCACCTATACAAAAGGGGACATCAACTACCGGCAGTATAGTAACATCAGTGACAAGGGATACGAGGGATAATTACTGGGACCCGCGCTCCGGAAATAAAAATAACCTGTCCATAGAATATGCAGACAAATTTCTTGGCGGTGATAATATCTTTGTTAAATATATAGCGGATACCACATGGTATTATCCTCTTATGCTGGACACCGCCGTTATGTTTCACGGTAAATACGGGATTGGCAAGGGGATGAGAGGTGATGATCTGCCTGCCAATGAAAAGTTCTATGTAGGCGGTATATATACAGTAAGGGGGTTTGACTATGGCAGGGCTACTACCCCATCTACCATATCAGGAGACCCTGTGACAGGAGACCTCCTGGGGGCTGACAAGGAACTGATAATTAATATAGAATATATTATCCCCCTCGTTAAAGAGGCAAAGATAAACGGTGTGCTATTCTATGACGCAGGGTCCGGATTTGGAAAAGATGACAGCATTGCATTATCGGACTTACGGACAAGTGCAGGGGGCGGTTTCCGGTGGCTTTCCCCGATAGGGCCGTTACGGCTTGAGTGGGGATATAATTTGGATCCAAGGGCCGGGGAAAGACAGGGAATCTGGGAGTTTTCGATCGGGACGTTGTTTTAGCCGGGGATGGTGGGCAATGCCCACCCTACACTGGATTTTCAGATGAACAGTCATGAGCCAGAGGCTCACAAAGGAGGATGAAAACCCCTCACCCCCCGATAAATACTTCGGGGGCAAGCTCTTACCCTCTCCCCTTAGGGGAGAGGGATGGGTGAGGGGGGATTTTCAGATGAAAGGAGAAGATTTATGAAAAACAGTACGATTAAGAAAGTGATGTATGCAGTTGTCCTTGTGATAGCCTTTTCAGCATGCATAGCCCTGCCTGCCTATTCTGAGGATGCAAAGATAGGGTATGTAGACTCCCAGAAGATCCTGGATGAGAGCAGCCGGGGAAAACAGGTAAAAGAGCAGTTGAATGAATATGTCCAGAGCAGACAGAAGATAGTTGACATTGAAGAGTCTGAACTGAAAAGTCTTCAGGAGGAGGTTACCAGGCAGGGGGCGGTATTAAGTCCAACTGCCAAACAGGAAAAGGAGGAACAGCTTCAGAGAAGGTTTATGGAATACCAGAAAAAGATTACCGAGTTGCAGAAGGAGATACAGCAGAGAAGGGTAGAAAAACTTGAAGAGTTTAACAGTGAACTTGAAAAAATAGTACGCAATATAGGGGAAAAGGAGGGTTTTTCTATAATCCTCAGTAATCTTGACATAAACATTATTATCTATGCAAAACCATCGCTGAATTTGACAGACCGTGTCATACTTGAGTTGGATAAGAACATTAAGAAGGACGAGAAGAAGTAAGAAGTTAGAAGAGGCTCTTGCAAAAGTATAAAAATGTTGTCATTCCCGCATGGTTTTAGCGGGAATCTAGTGTTTTATTACAGAAAATCATATCCGTCCCCGAGTGTTTCTATCGGGGATAGAAGATTTCGGGGATGACACAGACTTTTG
>JACRGZ010000174.1 GCA_016234155.1 Nitrospirota bacterium
CGCCATGCATCTTCTCCAGGTTTTCAAACCTCGTATACTTATCCATGAAGGCCAATTTTACTGTACCGACAGGTCCGTTTCTCTGTTTCCCGATGATTATCTCGGCAGTCCCCCTGTTCTCCTCAGTCTGTTTATAGACCTCTTCCCTGTATATAAAGAGGATAACGTCCGCATCCTGTTCAATGGCACCGGATTCGCGAAGATCAGCGAGCATGGGCCTTTTGTCATTCCTTGATTCTACGGCACGATTCAACTGAGAAAGGGCAACGATAGGCACTACAAGCTCTTTAGCAAGGGCCTTAAGTGACCGCGAAATCTCTGAGATTTCCTGTTCGCGTGTGTCAGCCCCTCCACGGCGCAGTTGGGTCCTCCCCCCCATCAACTGCATATAATCGACAATGACAAGGCCCAATCCATGCTCTGCCTTAAGCCTCCTCGCCTTTGCCTTCATTTCAAGGACCGATATCGCAGCCGTATCATCAATAAATATAGGGGCCTCGGAGAGACGGCCTGCAGCATTCGTAAGCCGCGGCCAATCACTCTTGCCAAGAAACCCAGACCTTAGTTTATGCGCATCTACCCTTGCCTCAGCACATAACATCCTTGTAACGATTTGCTCTTTCGTCATCTCGAGGCTGAAGACAGCCACCGGCCCCCTTTTTTCTATCCCAACATGTTGTGCGATACAGAGAGAAAGGGCGGTCTTTCCCATAGAGGGACGGCCTGCAACTATAATTAAATCAGAGGGATGAAATCCGGAGGTTAACGTATCCAGGTCATAAAACCCTGTGGGAATACCAGTTATCCGTTCTTTTCTCTCAGATAACCGTTCAATACTCTCAAAGCTGTCCTTTATAATATCCTTTATGGCTACAAAGGATGGTCTTATCTTTTTCTCAGAGATGCTGAATATGGCATTTTCAGCATAATCAAGGAGTTCCTCTACATCCTGTGAGTTCTCATATCCACGGGCAGCAATATCTGTGGCAGTGTTTATCACACCCCTTAATAACGCCTTTTCATAGACAATCTTTGAGTGGTATCTGATATTTGCCGCTGTAGGCACTGAGTTGGAAAGCATGGAGAGATATGTCACTCCCCCAATCATATCCAATTCATTCTTTTTTCTCAGATACTCTGTAATGGTAACCAAATCTATCGCCTCGTTCTTCTCGTTCAGCTCCAACATGGCAAGAAATATCCTTCTGTGCGCCTCTTTATAAAAGTTATCAACACTTAAAATCTCCATAGCCTTATATAAAGAGCTATTTTCGATGAGTACGGCCCCCAGCACAGATTGTTCTGCCTCTATATTCTGAGGTGGAACCTTGTATATTGCATCTTCTATGTCAGTGGAAAATGCGCCCATGTCTTCTTACCTGTCTTAACATCTATAACAGAAAATTGCTTATTTCTCTTACCGACTCCCTCTATAGTTATAACCTTCTCTATGTTGTTCTTTTTGGCATACTTAACAGCCACAGCGACTGAAGCTAACCCTGTATCCATTACAACCCTGTGTCCCCCGTCTCTAAGCTGTCTAACTAATCCTATCGCATCCTGCATGTTTATATCCTGTCCTGTAACTAAATATCTTATGCTGTCATCAATAAAGAATGCCCCATACCTCTCTTTCATTGCAATAATAGATTCTACATCAATCGCAAATCCAGTGGAAGGACAGTCATAACCAAATCTTCCTATAAGATTGTCATACCTTCCTCCCCGGCCAAGTGGATAAGCTATCCCTGGGTGAAACATCTCAAAAAACATGCCTGTATAATAGTCACCCCCCCGCAACTCGCACAAATCAATGAGGATATGGTCTCTGAGCCCGTACAAGCATAATATATCATAAATCTGCCGCAGATTTCCTATTGCATCAAGTGATTCCTTATTATAAAAATAGGGGTCGAGGGGTCGAGGGGTCGAGGGGTCAAGTGAATTAATATCACTCGACCCCTTGAATCCTTGCCCCCTTGAATCCTTACCAATATTATTTACAATCTTTGCGGCCTTACCAAATATCTCCTCACCACCAAAAAGAGTGAGCGCCTGCAGCATATTTTTTTTAGCCGCCCTCTCAACCCCAGCGCCATCAAGCATTGATTCCATAAGATCTTCGTCCCTCTTGCCTATAGCCTCCTTCAATGCATGCTCATCATCAGGAGAGAGGGGGTTATCCAGCAATGACTTGATATAGGATATCATGCCGCAGAGATAGCCGGCATGACCTGTAACAACCTTGAAATCTTCGATACCAAACTTTTTTATTGCCTCAGATGCAACCGCTATTATCTCTGCATCGGCATCAGGGGATGCCACTCCGGCAAGCTCACACCCAACCTGAAACATCTCCTGCTCCCGGCCTGCATGAGATTCTTCATGCCTGAAGACATTTCCATAATAACATAATCTCAGGGGTTTAGGTTCATCTGCAAGTATGCCTGCCACCATTTTTGCTACCTGAGGAGTAATGTCAGGTCTTAAGAGCATTAATTTTCCGCTGTCTCTGTCAACAAACTTATAACTCTTTTCGAGTAGACCACTACTAAGGCCGGAGGACAAGACATCAAGGTATTCAAAGACAGGGGGTATTATTTCCCTATAACCCCACTTAAAAAAGGTAGAGAGTATAGTATCCTGGACGTATCTCCTCAATAATGCGCCTGCCGGCAGATGTGTAGCCATCCCGCGGGGGGTCTTGGTCTTTGATATTTGGGACGCCTGTGTGGTTATTTTCATCTGGAGGGGGGGCAAGGGGTCAAGGATTCAAGGGGTCAAGTGATATTAATTCACTTGAATCCTCGACCCCTCGACCCCTTGAACCCTAATACATTTCTATAATTTTATCTGCTTCACAGATAATACATTAGGGAGTTTTCTTATCTGCCCTAATATCTCTGTAGATACGGGAGAGTCTATACTTATCACTGATAAAACCTTCCCCCCAGGGACATCCCTTCCAAATTGCATGCGTGCAATGTTAATATTCTGCTTACCCAGCAGTGTCCCTATATTGCCAACAACACCAGGTTTATCTACATTTGACAGGACTATCATATAACCCTCAGGCACTACCTCAAGCGGGTACCCATTAAGCTCAATAATCCTCGGATCCCTCCTGCTGAACAACGCGCCTTTTGCACTATTTGTCCCGGCGCTTGTTTGAACAGTCAATGTGATAAGGCTTATGTAATCGCCTGCATCCCTGTTTTTTGATTCATCTACCCCTATTCCCCTCTCCTGTGCAATAACAGGTGCATTGACGTAATTCACGGTATCTTCCAGTATAGGTGTAAGCAAACCCTTAAGTGCTGCTACAGTAAGCGGGGCCACCGAGAACTCGGCAACCTTCCCACGGTATTCTATGCTGACCCTTTCTATGCCGCCCTCGCAAATACTCGATTGAAAGGCGCCCAACTTTTCAGCAAGTGAGATATAGGGCTGCAGTTTCGGTAAAACATCCGGGGATACAGATGGAAAATTGGCGGCATTCCTTATCACTCCCCGGGTTAAATAGTCCACTATCTGCTCTGCAATAGCGAGGGCAACATTCTCCTGTGCCTCCAGAGTGGATGCCCCAAGGTGGGGAGTACATATGAAATTTTCCAGGGTGAGGAGCGGGCTCTTTGGGTCTACAGGTTCCTGCACAAATACGTCAAAGGCAGCGCCCCCTGCCTTTTTGGACTTAAGGGCATCATAAATGGCCTCTTCATCTACTATACCACCCCTTGCGCAGTTGACTATAAGCACACCATCTTTCATCTTTCTTATCGCCTCAGCATCTATCAGATTTTTAGTTTCAGCAGTAAGCGGTGTGTGTATCGTAATAAAATCTGCGTGTTGATAGATCTCCTGCAGGGGGACAAGCCCGACCCCCATCTTTTGGGCATTCTCAGGGGACATATATGGGTCATAAGCAAGGATATTCATCATCAGGCCCTGGGCAAGTTTTGCCACGTGACTACCCACTCGCCCCATCCCTACAATCCCCAATGTCTTATTATAAAATTCCTGCCCCGTGAATTTGTTCTTCTCCCACTTACTATTCTTAATTGAGGCTGTAGCCTGGGGGATCATACGTATCATTGAAAGCAGCATCGCAATAGCATGTTCAGCAGTTGTTACTGTATTGCCGCCTGGTGTATTCATCACTACTACGCCTTTTTTGGTGGCTGCGGCGGCATCTACATTATCAAGACCTGCACCGGCCCTGCCGACCACTTTGAGGTTTTTACCGGCATTAATGACATCAGCAGTAACCTTGGTGGCGCTCCTTACTATAAGACCATCATATTCACATATAATATTTATCAGCTCAGCCGGGCTTAATTTTGTTTTTACATCTACAGAGATACCGGCGCTTCTCAGTATCTCAACACCCTTATCTGATATATTGTCGCTGACGAGTACACGCATAGACACATCCTTCATAGGGGTCAAGGGGTCAAGGGGTCAAGTGAAAACCCGTAGAAAATATCACTTGACCCCTCTACGCCTTGACCCCTCGACCCCTTTTATAAAGACCTCCTCTACCCTTC
>JACRGZ010000173.1 GCA_016234155.1 Nitrospirota bacterium
CCTGCTGCCTTAACCTGACTCTTCCCCACATTCATTACCTGCCCTGTGCGGCTGCCGTCTCTATAGACAGTAATCCCCTTACAACCGAGCTTGTATGCAAGGATATATGCATCTTTCACATCGTCCACTGTGGCATCTTTTGGCAGGTTAATGGTCTTTGATACGGCGCTGTCTGTATATTCCTGAAACGCCGCCTGCATCCTGACATGCCATTCAGGCGTTACATCATGGGCCGTTGCAAATATAGCCTGCCACCTCATGGGGACTTCATCCAGCCCCCTTACAGAGCCATGATTTGCAATTACCTTATCAATCAGATCATTACTCCAGAAGCCTTCAAACTTTGCAACATCTATAAAGGCATCCAGCACATACGGCAGATGTTCACCGCCCATAACGTTCTTGTACCAGATAAGGCTGAACTCCGGCTCACATCCCCCGGACGTATCTGCAATCATGCTTAAAGTCCCTGTCGGCGCTACTGTAGTGACATAGGCATTCCTGAGCCTTTTACCCTGCTTCTCATAGGTGGAGCCCTCCCAGTTAGGGAATACCCCTCGTTGCCGGGCCAGCCTCTCAGACTCACTATGCCCTATATTCCTGATAAATCTCATTACGCTGCGTCCACACTCTATACCTTCAATAGAATCATAGGGTATACCGAGCTTAAATAGCATCCTCGCAAACCCCATCACCCCAAGCCCTATCTTTCTGTTGCACTTTGTTACCTTATCTATCTCAGGTATTGGATAGGCGTTCATGTCTATTACATTATCGAGGAAGTGGACAGATGTCCTGATAGTACGCTCAAGCCTCTCCCAGTCAATAACCGTTTTACCATCCATATTGGTTACATGTGCCTCAAGGTTTATGCTCCCCAGATTACATGACTCAAACGGGATGAGCGGTTGTTCGCCGCATGGGTTTGTAGCCTCTATGCTGCCGGCATGCGGCGTGGGATTGTCCTTATTGGTGGTGTCCATAAAGAACAAGCCCGGTTCACCATTACTCCATGCATTGCCGGCAATCTTCTCAAATACCTCCCTTGCACTGACCCTTGATACGATCTGACCTGTCCTTGGGTTCATCAGGTCGTACAACTCGTCCTTTTCTACCGCCTCCATGAATTTATCAGTAATGGCTACACTGATATTGAAGTTTGTTATCTCGCTTTCGTTCGTCTTGCAATCTATAAAATCGAGTATATCGGGATGGTCTATACGGAGGATCCCCATATTTGCCCCGCGTCTTGTTCCACCCTGCTTTACCGCCTCAGTGGCATGATTGAAGACCTTCATAAAGGATATAGGGCCGGAGGCGATGCCGCCGGTGGTGCGGACTACATCATTTTTTGGTCTCAGCCTTGAAAAGGAAAAACCTGTCCCGCCGCCGGACTTGTGGATGATGGCGGCCTGCTTTACAGATTCAAATATCCCCTCCATCGAGTCCTCGATAGGGAGGACAAAACATGCAGAGAGCTGTTGAAGCTCTCTCCCTGCATTCATCAGGGTAGGGGAGTTTGGCAGGAACTCCTTTCGCACTAAAAACCGGTAGAACTTATCCCCGGTCTTTGCAACATCAGCATTGGCGTCATAGATTAAGTCTGCCTGGGCGATATTTTGCGCCACCCTCCTGAACATCTCCCGGGGTGTTTCCACCACCTCCCCTTTGTCATTCTTTGCAAGGTAGCGCTTCTCTAAAACCTTGATTGCGTTCTGAGAAAACAGGGGTTCTGAAATTTCCTTTGTGGTCATAAAAGCCCTCCTGTAAAAATAAAAAATTCAAACGTAATATTTGTTACCCTGAAACAAGTTCAGGGTCGTGTTCCTCTTTTTTAAAAAACTTATCCATTACAGAAGTTGAATAGTATAAAAAAAAGCACATCGAAATTTATATCAGATAGAGATATTTGTCAAGAAAAATTTTCTATATATTGTGATTTTTCGGAGTGACATATCCACTATTTTGTGGATTTGCTGCGGAAAAGGTGTGGATAAGTTGTGGAGAAGTAAGAAGTAAGAAGTAAGAAGGAAGAGGTAAGAAGGAAGAAATTAGGAACGTTTCTGTAGTACATCGGCCGCGGTCTGGCCGATCAGTGCAGGGTTGCGCACAACATGTATCCCTGCATTCTCCATTGCCGCCATCTTTTCTGAAGCGGTCCCCTTGCCGCCTGAGATGATTGCCCCTGCGTGCCCCATTCTCCTCCCAGGTGGGGCAGTGATGCCTGCGATAAAACCGATAACAGGTTTTGAGAAGTTCCCCTTTATGTATTCTGCCGCGCGCTCCTCGGCATCTCCGCCTATCTCACCAATCATCACCACGGTATCTGTCTCGTTGTCCTTTTCAAACACCTCGAGGAGGCCGATGAAGTTTGTCCCATTTACAGGGTCGCCGCCTATGCCGATGCATGTAGACTGGCCAAGCCCTGCCTTGGTTATCTGCCAGACAGCCTCATATGTGAGGGTGCCGCTCCTTGATATAACGCCCACCCTGCCTTTCTTATGGATAAAACCCGGCATGATGCCGATCTTGCACTCTTCGGGGGTAATGATGCCGGGGCAGTTCGGTCCTATAAGCCTGCTCTTTTTTCCTGCCATGAATCTCTTTACCTGCACCATATCTATTACAGGGATACCTTCTGTTATACAGACTATCAAAGGGATACCGGCCTCGACAGATTCCATGATGGCATCTGCGGCAAATCCGGGCGGCACAAAGATCATGGAGGCATTTGGTGACGTAACATCTACTGCCTCACGCACCGTATTGAACACAGGGACACCCTCGAATTCCATGCCGCCCTTACCGGGCGTTACGCCTGCCACTATGTTTGTCCCGTACTCCATGCAGGCGCTTGTATGGAAGGAACCCTCTTTGCCTGTGATACCCTGTACCATAAGCCGTGTAGATTTGTTAACGAGAATACTCATCTTTGTCACCTCCTGCTAACCAGCTTGACTATCTTCTGTGCCCCTTCCCAGATGTCTGACGCGACCTCGAGGTTCATGCCAGAGCCTTTCAGCATCTCAAGCCCCTCTTTAGCGTTAGTCCCTTCGAGTCTGATGACAAGTGGCACCGTTATCTCCACCTCTTTTGCCGCATCTATGATACCGCCTGCAATCCTCTCGCACCGGACGATCCCGCCGAATATATTTACAAAGACCCCTTTCACATTCTTATCCGCAAGTAGAATCTGGAAGGCATGCTTTACCGTCTCCTTTGATGCGCCGCCGCCCACGTCAAGGAAGTTAGCCGGCTCACTGCCTGCAAGTTTTATCACGTCCATAGTTGCCATTGCAAGCCCTGCCCCGTTAACCATGCAGCCTATATCACCATTTAGCTTTACATAATTCAGCCCGTGTTTGGATGCCTCTATCTCAAGTTCCTCTTCCTCATCAAGGTCCCTGAATGCCTTCACATCCTCATTCTTAAACAGCGAGTTATCGTCAAAGCTCACCTTTGCATCAAGGGCGATGAGTCTATTGTCTTTTGTTATAACCAGAGGATTAATCTCTATTAAAGATGCCCCCTTTTCCACAAAAAGTTTATATAACCTGCCAGCCATTGAGACGAACTGCTTTATTATATCAGGCTCAAGTCCAAGCCTGAATGCCATATTCCGGCCATTGAACTGCTGATAGCCGGCAGAAGGGTCAATATACTCTTTTATTACCTTCTCCGGTGTCCTTGCTGCAACCTCCTCGATCTCCATCCCCCCCTCAAGGCTTGTTATAAAGACCGGACGGCTGTATGTGCGGTCAACCAAAAGGCTCAAATAGAGCTCTTTCCCTATATCTACCCCCTCTTCAATGAGGAGCTTTCTTACGCATCTTCCTTCAGGGCCTGTCTGGTGGGTAACAAGGGTTTTCCCCAAGAGACCTTTTGCAATTCCTGCCACATCCTTTTTATTTCTGGCAAGCTTTACCCCTCCTGCCTTTCCCCTCCCGCCTGCATGGATCTGCGCCTTGACTACCACTATATCTGCCTTGATTTCTTTGGCACACTGTTCTGCCTCATCTGCCGAGTATACGGCCTTACCCTGCGGGACAGGTATGCCGTATTGTGAAAAGAGCATCTTGGCCTGGAATTCATGTATATTCATATCAAACTCCTCTGTCTCTTTCCCCCTTTTATAAAGGGGGATTATTTATTGAAGCGAGGGCACATACTATCATTTGTATTGGAATAAATCAAGAAAAAACTGCATATCATATTTAGATAGGGGCATAGGTGAGGATGTCAATATTGATAGTCTCGTAAAAAGTCATCAAGCCTGTCATTGCGGTGAGCCGAAGC
>JACRGZ010000025.1 GCA_016234155.1 Nitrospirota bacterium
GCCATGAAATAGTTGGATCATGGGACTGGGCAAACAATGCTGCACGGCGCAATACTTCACCAGCATTCTGCAATGCCCGTGAAACATCATCCATTGATTGTATCTCACTGGTCATAACCTGTGCCCCTGCCACAGGCTCAGCTATTGTCTTTACTTCTGCTGATGCCGCTGTTGAAGCCGGTGTTTTAAATGAAGAATTCAATATCTCCAAATGTTCCTTAACAGGAACCCTGAGTTCTCTAAGCCCCGGGCTCTCACCGCCCATCTTGTCATATAAAAACTTTTCAAGCTCCTCTATCTCACGGGCACATGCATTAACAATATCCCTTTCCCCTCCCTGGGGTTGTTTTTTTGATACTACAGGCCCCACCTTTTCAGATAACCAGATTACTGCATTAATCCTGGCCCGCATACGTTTTGCCTCAGGATAGAGTGTTTCCCAGAACGTATTCACCATTCCATTAATGCAGGATAGTCCTGACAAAAGGCCTGTGTATCCCTTATCTTCAAATAATCCACGGCACAAATAACATGCAACCAGAAGGTCCTTTGATTTATTCCCAATGATTCCCCTGCCGAGGTTAACCACCTCTTTCCAGTTAATGGATTGAGAACTAAAACCTTCCAGTTTATTTATCTCTGTCTGAAGCCGCTCATAGTCAGGGTCATACCGGGCAGAATCACCGGATGGGGCATCAGGACGAATAGGCCTTGCACCAATCTCCTGCCATTCTGTTATTTCATCATTCATGTTAATACCTCTTCATATTACCCGAAAATGGGCGACTAAAGTCGCCCCTACCCCTGCCTCTAAAGCAGCAAGAAAGTCGCCCCTACCCATGTGTAGTGCCCCCACTTTGGGTAGGGGAGGCTTTAGCCTCCCTATTTTTATCTGCCTGCCTCTAAAGCAGCAAGAAAGTCGCCCCTACCCATGTGTAGTGCCCCCACTTTGGGTAGGGGAGGCTTTAGCCTCCCTATTTTTATCTGCCTGCCTCTAAAGCAGCAAGAAAGGCGCCCGTTGAGATATCTCCATTATCAAGAAGGTCTTTTTGTCCCTTTTCCATCTTATGCAATATTTTGTCAATCTCCGCAGGGTCCCTCGGTACCAGATCATACCATAAATCACTGTTCATATCCGGTCTGATCAATAACAGAAGATTCTTAGGGGAAGGCTGATTGAAGAATGCTATCATAGATGATGAGTTGCCTGATCCCCTCCTGTTCCAGAATAAGACCGGGCTTACCTTATCCTGCCTGAGTAATCTAATGACCAGATCAAACCAGAAGGGTATATCATAACCCTCTGCCTGATCCCTGGAAATCAGCGGAAATTTGAGGCCAAGGCCAAACCTGTTAAGGGAATGATCCCTTAGCGGTTGAAGAATATTTGTAAGGTTATGGGTTATCAGGTATTTCCCTGTGTTTTCAAAATCATTAAATATATTTCTCCATAATGAAAGGATATTCTGCTCTTTAAGATAGCGGAGATACCCTTCTTTTACCGTAGTAAAATCTTTCAGGAGTGGTGCACTCATCTTTTCAAGCCTTGATACAATTGACTTGAGATCAGTACCTTCCCATCCCCCCTGTATCATCTCATACGATCCGGCTAAAAATGGAGAAAAACATACCGGAGCAAAATATAAAGGAAGATCGAAGCTTCTTTTGCTTATGCGCAGGAAAATAAAAAAGGGATACAACCTGCCGCTCTGATCCCTGCTGGGTGTATATATTCCTAACAGATAATATTCAGAACCTTCCTGTTGAAACAGGAAATTATATGATTCAGCCTTGCGAAAGTCATCTGCCCATCCCTGGCCTAATCTTGACTTTGCAAAATGTATCCCCTCCTGAAACCATTGATCAAGTTGACTGACCTCTCTGCTTGTTGCATTGTGCCTGACAAAATCAGGGTAAATGGGGAGCTTACCAAAATATCCTGGAGTGAAATCCACCATCACATTACTCCTATCCAATCTTGTTCATGCAACTGAACTTTAAAAACAACCCGGGTTTAAAGGGATTCCTGTAACTGTTAGCCTTAAGGTCATACCTTACCTTCAGTGCCTTTGAACCCTGGGTACTGAAATCCCATTGCACCTGATAATGGGTTGAACTGACCTGTGTCACATGGGCTGCACTGAGCAGTTTAAAGAAACCCCATCTGCCGGGATAATTACGTGTATAAAGAGTCCCGCCAACATTAACCTGCAAAAGGCCCCCTGCATTTCCGGAAGTCCCTGTCCATGTAAGCTCATGCCATTCCTGGGGTTCATTCCTGTAACGAAATTCCTTTCCATCCACCCTGAACAATATCTCACTTGCTCCAGGGGTGGGATATGGATAGAGGTCAAATGATACCTCCGGGTCAGGGGTCCCGCGGGGGAACAGACCTTCAGAGATCATCCTTGCCTGTCTCATATTCTCCAGGAATCCTGCGGTCAATGGTAATCCTGCCCCAAGGCCTTTCTTAACCTCCCACTGGTCTTTACCTTCTTCTACAAAAGGTTTGATATCCTTGTTATAAAATCTCCACAAACTGCCGTTGTCAGGATGGAAAAATTCTGAGATGTCTGTCAGTGCAGCATCCTCACCGTCTTTTTTGAAAGGGTAACGTCCGCCTATACCCTGTACACAGGGTTCGTATATCTCAGTACCCCATCTTGTATTAAGGTCAGTCTGTGCGCGTGTCATAACACCTGAAACAACCACGTGGTATGGCTGGAGCAAAAGGGAACCAATAACCCGGCGGGAGTCAGGATCAAGATCGAGCAGCAGTCTTTCTGTGTTTCTTGATGCCTGTATTATTGCATTAGTCCCTGAGCCTGCAGTACCCTGATCCGTTCCTGCCGAATCCACTGCAGTTCGGAGCGCTTCCCGTGCAGCGCCGAGTTCTTTAAAATACTGGTCGAGCAGTGAGTCTTCTTTCCCTCCGCCTGAAGGGGATACAAACTCATGGAAAGAACTGAACTCAGCCAGCACCGGGTTTATATCTGCCTTAGACCTCAGACGCTCCTTGTTATCACTCAGCCTCAATCCCTTCTTTACCTTCTGGAGGAGGCCGCTACCCATACCGGTGGCCCCTGCATCGGACTCACCTTCAAGGTCAGTATTTTTTACCACATCCATTAATAACACTGTTAATGGTGAATCTTTTTGTGACAGGGTCTCCATCTGTTTCACCATATCAGAAAGAGATTCAACAGGCCTCATCCTTGTAGACTCGATAAATCTCTGCCACTGGGAGACATATTCCTTGAAATAAAGCCTTTCAACAGAACCTTCCAGGTCCTCCTGCTTTACATCAGGGATACCGAGGATCCACCCCTCCTGACCTGATATCTCTATTACGCTCTTCATAGTTGTTTTAAACGAATTTTTATAGCCATCATATGTAAAAAGCCCTGGTATCTTATAGTCATTTATCAGTACATCCTGCTCAATACCGGCCATTGCCTTATCGAGCGTATAAGGTTCTAATTTCGATGATGCCTCCCTGCGGACCCTTGTATACAAACGCTCTGTAAAAGGCACCTTTCGTAATTCCCGCCTTGTACCCTCCACCAGATGTTTATCAATATTTATACGCGGAATCTCTGCATAATCCGGTTGATGGGTATAGAAGGTAATCTGCCTTGAGACAGTTTGATAAAGTTCTCCTGATTTTTGATCCTTGCCATAATTCATATCTGTAAAATCTTTCCATATCCTTTGCAGCCACTGATCCAGAAAATCCTGCTCTATATGGGCCGGATCATTCATCATGAGATATGCCTTTAGCAGGGAATAGTAATAATCACTATCCCTCTCTGATGAACGATTAGCCGGACCTGAAATAAAACCTCCAAGCTCAAGCTCAATGGAATTTCTGGTCGGAAGTAGAATCAGCCTGTTAAACCGCTCAAAGTATATCTTCCGCAGGAAGACATAAAGAGACGAGCCACGATAAAGCCCGCCCCGGAGCCTCAGAGGTATGCCATCCACTTCATAGTCCTGCAATTGAGCTACCCTCACACCAAGTTTATCAAGCAGATATATGTTATCAGTATATTTGCTTCTGTCTTCAATATCCATCTGTGAGACCTTAACAGCGCTGGAATTTATAGAACTTATCAGGTGCTTATTCCCTACAAATGAAAATGAAAGGCCGATTACAGCAAGGAGGGAACAGGCAACAGCGCCTGCAAATATGCCGACCCTCAAATAATCACGCTGCCGCTCCACACTGGATGATGCACCTGCAAGGATGGAGTCAGGGAAGATTACTGTTGTAAAGAGGTCTTTAATGAAATAACTCTTGGGTTCCTTCTGGCTGTCAAATGCATCACTTATTAAATCGGTAAGACCGGAGGCACGGCTGATAGACCCCATGATCCTGTCTATGGGTGTTCCTTCCTGTGTCCCACTGGTAAAATAGAATCCTCGAAACAGCGGGTTTTCATGGTAGGGGTTAGGTTGAAAAAGTACCTCGACAAACCTCTTTAACTTTTCATGCCCGGATGCCAACTGGAGCGGAAAGCCATATATGTCACGGATCTTCTGGGAACCCCAGGCAGAAGAAAGCCTCGCCATCCTGCGTGTATGGAGGCTATTTAATAAGGTCTTAAATTCCGGGTCAAATATCTCACCGGCCTCTTTATTTTTTGTATCAGCCTTTGATAATGTTACCCCCCACAACTGATCCCGCTCGGTCTTGCTCAGGTCTTCAAAAAATTCTACAAAACCTTTTACAAGGTCACACTTTGTAAATACAAGATAAACAGGGAATACTATCCCTAACCGCTGAATCAATTCGTCGATACGGCCCCGGATATTCTTTGCATGCGCCTCCAGCTCCTCCTCATTACACTGGAAGATATCAGCAATACTCATTGCTGCAAGGACACCATTAATCGGCTTCCTTTTCCTGTATTGTTTCAGCAGGTCAAGAAACCCAAGCCACTCCTCCCTGTCATCATCCTCTGTTATATAACGCCCTGCAGTATCAAGGAGGATAGCCTCATTGGTAAACCACCAGTCACAGTTCCTCGTACCCCCAATCCCCTGGATCCCTTTTCCTGATGTATCAAGGGCAGGAAATTGCAGGCCGCTGTGGAGTAGTGCTGTACTCTTACCAGATGCAGGGGGGCCAATAAACATATACCACGGAAGGGCATATAGGGCTGCACTCCCCCTCTGCCCCTTTCCAAGTTTTGATTGTTTCAAAGATGATATGGACTTCTCAAACTGGTTTCTGAGTGCCTCTATCTCCTCTTTTCTGTCAGGCCTTGCACTTACAACCTGTTCCTCTGCCTGCTTCCGGAGGGACTGCTCAAGAAGCTTTGCCCCCTTATCAGCCCGGTAGCGCTCAAATAAAAGAGAAAGGGTCAGGAGAAAGAGGATGCCTATGCTCAGTAACAGCCTGGTCTCAAACCTCTCGATCCCAACAATGGGGCCGCCTACCCAGATAAGACAGATGAGGAGGACAATAGCCGCAACCATAATAATCTTTGGATATTTTAATATAAGGGTAAAGGCCCTTTTTATTATGGAGAGAAGACCTTTTATTATTGAGAGAAGACCTTTCATAGCCCTCCTCCCAGGATCTGTTTCAGATTCTCCATTGTATTGCTGACATCACGTCTTATCATAAAGGAAAGGGCTAAATAGAAGAAGAAGACTATTGAAAAACACGAAACCACGATAACCCAGGAAGGGAGTCCCTGTTTGATTACCTCAATAAATTCATCTGACCTCTTCCCGTGTGGTGACAGTGGGAGTACCTCACCCTGTTTCTCCCTGAATAGTTTTGAAAGTTCTTCTACAATGGATTTTAGTTTATCCCTCCCGTGCAGTTTATACTGACCTTCAAATCCCATGATAAGACAGAGATAGTATATCTCAAGGATATCCATGCTTATTGGAGATGCCTTGCGTATATTCTCAAGCCTGTTGAAAAACTCCACACCGGCAAGATGCTCTTTAAAGAATTCATACTGGAGCGGGGACGAAGACCATTGATCCTTTTGTGACCATGAGGAGCTCAGGATTGTCTCATCAATAAAGGCTGCCAGGGCATACTTTGCCTGTAAAAGGGATTCATCTGTGACTCCCAGATTCTTTCCTTTCTGGATTACTGAATCAAACATCTCCCTTATACGCCTTTTCAGGGCCTCAGGATCTCCATATTCCCTTGCCTTCCTTAATTGAGCAGCAAGGATGAACATATCAGAAAAGGCCCCGGCTAACTGCCCCCTTACAGCAGGTGTGGTAGTCTGCATTGTCTCTTACTCCTTTGTAACCAGTAGTTCGTATTTCAATCTTTTAAGATCAGCCGGCACATAGAATGCCAATACCTTTGAGCGGCAGATCGAACTCCAGAATTCTCCGTGATTCTCCAGACTAAAATACTGATACCCTGCCTTCATGGGGATACTTGAAGGTGGTCTTGGGGTGTAGTATATACGGACCCCGGGCATCGCAGTACTTACAATCATATCCAGCTCATGGATAGAGCCTAATTTGATCCTCCTCGGTATCAGGTCCCGGATTTGATCCTCCGGAAGATCACCTGTAACAGAGATAAAGAACTGGGCTGATTCCAGTAATTTTTCATCAGAGACACGGCCTACCAGTACATTCTCACGGTTAACCTCCAGAGGGATTGTTATACACTGGACAGGTGTAGCACCCTCAAGGATACTCCTGATCTTTCGATCCAGTTCATCGAATGTCTTGAATAGATCAGTATGATGGTAGGGAGGGATATCTTTAGGGCTGTACGCAGTTGAAAATGTGCTCAGTTCCCCTGCCAGCCTGGATAATATCATATAGAGTGATTCAGGATGTGTCTTCCCGGTATTATTAATATGTGATAAAAGGGGTATATAACCATTGATTGTCTGGAGGAGTGAAAGCTTCTTCATATCAGAAGTCACTACATCACCTGTGCCACGCCTCACTCCTGAAAGTGAGCTGCTCTTTGCAGATATCAGTTCAAGCAGCCCCCTGATTAGCCTTGTAAGATATGGTGATGCTGAAATGTTCATACATGGCGGCACATAGGTATCCCGGATTGTGATATTCCCGCCGGGTGTCCTGACCAATTCCGCAATCTTGAGGGTTATATTATCTCCTGTCTCATCACCGGAAAAGAATATTTTTAAGTTTTTCCTCGCAATTGCAATCTCACGCACATTCTCCCCTGTATTCTCATCAGGGACCTTTGTATATTCTATGGTATAACGGGTGGGCCGTGACCTTGCAGTGTCATCCATCCTGCAATTTGAAACCGAAGGGTTATATACAGGTATACCAAGGTATACATCCAGATGTTCCATGGATGGGGGAAAGAGGTCCATTACATGGCGTGTCTCCGGCGGGAGGTCCTGCTCCGGGATCCTTATTATCAGGCCATCCTGAATCACACCTGAAAAATTAAGCAGCGTAAAACTACCGTTTGCCAGGCCATCATTATCAATACTCATCTCACTGACACCCCACCCGTACGGCGTGGAGAACCTAAGCCTGTCATATATATTTGCCTCATTGTAACGGTCCCACTGCTGGAAGTGATGCGGTGTCAGGAACATCCCCTCATTCCAGATAATCTTTTTAAAATAATTCATGTTTAATCATCCTTTTATTTTACGTTAATTATCTTGAGGCTCCTCTCATGCACAGATATCTTTACAGAGTGAACCCTAGATTCTTTAAGCGGAATAATCTGCCGCCAGCTCCCCCCCTGCGGCTTCCGGAACAGGACCATTACAGCAAGATACCCTGCGTCCTTGCCTGATTCAACATTCAGCTCGATTGTGGATTCAGGGAGAAGTGTTACTTCACTTCGCTCAAGCAGGTCTTCACCGAGTATGTCTTTGTCTGACTTCCAGAGTGACAAAAAATCTGCCTTTTCCATGTTCTCCTTATTTTTCAGTTGATAAACCCTTACAATAACCGGAAGCGGTGCCCCGCTGTCGTCTAAATTGAGGAATTTTGAAGACTCCACGGAGATATGAATATTTTTCTTACCGCCGCAGGCAACTACAAAGGTTGATATCATGAGAAATAAAACAATTAAGGATAATCCGCTAAGATGCCTTCTTCTTCTTTTCCTGTACTGACAAATATCCTTTTGCAAAACTGGGTCCAAGAATAGTTTCAAAGGTCTTTACCTCCTCTTCTGATAATTTTTTATGTTTCTCTTTAAACCGGTTCCATGCTGCAAGACTTGTTAAAGGCCCGAACTGGGGATGTATCTTTAATATCCCGAGATTTACAGTTGATGCCTGCCCCTCGGCCTCCAATGATTCAGGGTCAAGTTGTTTTAGAATGCCCCTGAGACACTCCTTGAATCCTGCCATTAACCCCATCTGGTGCAGCGCCAGGTCTGTAAATGCATCTGCGAGATTAGAAGATACCTGCTCCATAGACTCTTTCCTCCTCCAGTCTATCAGATACTCTCCAATCCCCCTGCTATCCTCAGCCAGCTTGATCGGGTTTGGTTTCCATGAGAAGATCCTTGTTGCCTCGACATCAAACTCCTCCTCGAACTGTTTACGTCCTTTTATCGCATTAGCAAGACATTCTATCATTGTATTAAGGGCCATATCAATACGTTTTATAAGCTGTTTCACAGTCTCCGGAGACCTCAGATCTTCAAGATTCCCGAGATACCTCTCTGCAATATTTATAAGTTCATGATAGGCCGTCTTATACAATTCGTATTCCTGAGTTTTACACTCCATTATCTGTTCTGATTGACTCTGCAGAACCCTTCTCTGCTGATACTCTTTCTCCGGGAATTGGCTCTTTATCAGGTCAATAATCCTTCTTGAATCTTCTTCATCTTTCCCTTCAATTGCCTTACGAATGATCTCCAGCATCAGGGTCTTTCTCTCTTCATTGGTTTCGTTCAGATGATCAGCGTATATCTTCTTCAACCTCCCTATAAGTTCCTGAACCTCCTCTGTTACATCTGACGTAATAGTAGTAGAATCAAGACCTTTTTGTACCTTTTCCTCTCCGGGTATAACAGATATAATAGGGAAAAATTCAATAAAAAAATCCCCGATGTTTATTTGATCACCCTGTTTCAGGGGGTATTCCTTTCCTACTTCCATACGCTGGCCATTTAATTGTGTGCCATTCTTGCTTCCAACATCTACCACCATAAAATTATTCCCCTTCTTCCGGATCTCTGCATGACGGCTTGATATGAGCCTCCTCTGATCCTGGAGCTGCAGGTCATTGAAATCTCTGCGGCCAATACTAACAATCTCCTTGTCAAAAAATCTCTCGGATACCGGGCTATCCGGTTTATCATAAACTGAACGTAGCATAAGTTTTAATGACATCTTATATTTCCATGCCTGCGATAAGGTCTTTTCTTATAATATCACAGACTTCAAGGACCTCCCTGTTCCTCTGACGTGAACCGAATAGCTCGATCCTGATCCGCCTGCGGAGAACGTCAACCGGCATCATCACCTTATCCATGGAATATTGCGGATTCTCTATATCAAAATCACCATGACTCCTGCAAAAACTGAATCCAGGTATCCAGGTAATCAAGCGTAATCCTGTAAGGATTATTTCATACCATATATCATCCGGGATAAAACTGCACCCTTCTGCAAGCCCCCGATCCTCTCCCCTGAATAGTACTGTCTCCTTTGGAAATACCCTCTCTTCTATAAGGCGCGTCCTTAGTCTCCTGATAAGGATATCCCTGTCCCTGTCAGGGTCCAGCCCCTGTACCATTGGTTCAAGGCTGTCTGCAATCCTGTGAATTATCTGCTCTGTCATAAAGAAGTCCTGATTATCATTGACAAGAAATGTCCTGAATAACATCATTCCGAGGGTGTATAGATCGCAGGGGACATGAAGGCTCTGATAAATCTTCACCTTTGACTTATAAAAGACTGACTGGCTTTCCTTTTCAAGGGCATCCCACACAGCAGGGGTTATCGGGTCTGTATTCCCTTTAATTGGAAGACCACGTTCAGGTGATTCTATCTTACTCCCCCATATATTAACCGGCGGTATATTTTCATCATTAAAATTCAGTATAACCCTGAATACATCCATTTCAGAAAACTCTGATGGGCGGATATTTTCTGATATGAGGTGAACCTGGAGGATTGCACGGATTTCAGACCCCTGATGTTTTCGGGCCTTTTCTTTTGAACGGATCAATACAGTAACATCCTCTTCATGACCCGGAGGCCGTTTTCTGATAATTGGTGCCGCATATAGACTCTGAGAATCCTTTGGTGGGGAAAAAAGCCTCGGAAGATATTGAGCCGGCATATCCGGCTCTCTAAAAGGGATAGAAATCTCCGAGTCAGGGATCCTCAGTCCAAAAATCCAGCGGGCCGGCAGGGTATCAGTAACATAAGCAGGGATAGTAATCATGGTATTGGCAGGGTGAAAATAAAGATGGGGCTGTCGTTTGTCAGTATGGAACCTTAGAATTCCCTGACACAGTTCAGTAAAGAGATTCCATTTTAACCATAGAATTTCAAGGGAATAAAGACCAGCCGCATCATCTGAATAAAGGAATTGATCAGGTGATAAATAACGTGAGGCTATGTCCCTTTGAATTGCCTGGTCTGGAATTAGCGAGTCGGATGGCAGCATAGGATCAAAGAGTTGATCCCACTTAGCCCCGCCTATCAGGTCACAATATTTGTCGTATGGGAAATGCAGGACATCCTCAGAAGACTTACCCTCTCTCTCTGTGGGAACGTTCAGCATATATACCTCAAAAAAGAAAAGGGAGGGGGTCAGGTCTTGCAATAATACATTTTCAATGTATTATTGCAAGACCTGACCCCATACTCACCTTGAAAATGTATTATTGCAAGACCTGACCCCC
>JACRGZ010000176.1 GCA_016234155.1 Nitrospirota bacterium
AAGAGGGATGAAAATAGCCAAACAACTTAATAATTGTCATCCCCGAATGTTTCTATCGGGGATATGGTGTTAATAAAACCAGATTCCCGCTTAAAACATGCGGGAATGACAAACAACGGGCATTTTCAGATGAAAATAATACGGTATCTTCTCATATTTTTCCTATCTCTATTTAACATTATTACTGCTGTTTATGCCCAGGATCTTACCTTTCACGGTTTTCTTCAGGGGAATGTCTCTGCGCGGGTTACGGGAGAGGAGACACCCGATACCGGCGAAGGCGGAGACTTTCTCTCCGGTGAAGAACGAATCCGGGGGGAAATCACCGGCAGTGCAGAGTCCTCAGCCTTTGTATTAAAGATAGACCTTGTCCATGACTCTATTGGAGATGAAGACAAGATAGACATAAGGGAGGGTTACATTGACTATCGCTCAGACATTTATGATATAAGGATCGGAAGACAGATTATAACCTGGGGGACCGGGGATTTACTGTTCATCAATGACACATATCCAAAAAATTATTCAGCCTTTTTTTCCGGCCAACCGCTTGAGTATCTTAAAATAGGTTCAGATGCCGCAAAGGTATCTGTATATTCTGATGCACTGTCAGCCGAGTTAGTAATAATCCCATTCTTTGAGGCGTGGACACTGCCGGACGCTAAAAGATTCTTTCTATATGCACCTATGGAAGTGACCGGAGTGGAAGAACCAAGGGAAGAGATTGAAAATTCTGAGATTGCCTTAAGACTCTACAGGCAAACCGGGCGATTTGACACATCGTTATATCTGTACAGGGGGTTCTTTAAGCTGCCAGGTATGAGGCCTGAATCTTCCACAACTGCTGTACTCTTTTATCCTCAACTCGCAGTCTATGGATTCAGCCTGCAGGGGGCATTTGCAGATGGGGTGTTGAGTATGGAGGGCGGCTATTATGACTCCATTGACGACAGGAATGGAGATGACCCTGCGATATCCAACTCAGCAACTAAATACATCATAGGTTATTCACGGCAGATGTGGACTGATTTTACCGCCGGCGTTCAGCTCTATGGAGAATATATGCAGGACTACGGAAGATATGAAAACTCCTTCCCTGCCGGATTCCCGAAGACAGACAGGCTACATCAGTTGATAACCCTGCGGCTCATGCAGATGCTCAAATATAACACACTCAGATTAAGCCTCTTCACATTCTACAGCCCTGATGATGAAGATTATTTCATAATACCCGAGGCAAGGTATAATATTACAGACTCGTTATGGACAACCGCTGGTATGAACCTTTTTGGAGGAAAGGACGCAAGAACCTTCTTCGGGCAGCTCGATAAGAACGATAACATCTATGCTACGATACGATACGAGTTCTAGGATTTAGGATTTAAAAATCTTTCTACGTATTTACCAATGATATCAGCCTCTAAGTTTACAATATCACCAACCTTCTTAAAACCAAGGGTAGTCATCCGGGCCGTATGAGGTATTATTGTAATAGTGAATTTGTTACCAAGGATTTCATTTACTGTAAGGCTTATCCCGTCCACTGCTATTGAACCTTTATAGATGAGGTATTTCTGTACCTGATGAGGGGCCTCAAAAGTGAAGAGCAATACAGTCCCCTTCTTATTAACCCCCCGTATCGCTCCCACTGAATCCACGTGGCCGGTAACAAGGTGTCCACCCAACCGGTCAGAGAGCATCATGGGACGTTCTAAATTTACCTTATCACTAACCCTGATCTTACCCAAATTAGTCTTATCTATAGTCTCACGCGACACATCCGCTGAAAAGGCCGTGCCGCCAACCTCAACCACCGTAAGGCAGGCGCCATTCACTGCGATGCTGTCGCCTATTTTCATGCCGGTTGTTACAACTTTTGCAGAGATAGACAACAGCATCACATCTGACTGGATTCTGACACTTTTTACTGTGCCAAGCTCTTCGATAAGACCTGTGAACATCTTCTTTTATCTGAAAATCCATTATTGGACAGACCTAAAGGTCTGTCCCTACGTATCACGTATCACGTCTCACATTTCACGTCTTCTTAACATACCCCTCCACCATAATATCTTCTTCTAATCGTTTTATCCTTATATCTTTTAAAAATATCGACTCGTCAAGACTCTTCGGAGAATGGCCGCCGACAACACCGATAGAATCACTGCCGCCGATAATCCTCGGAGAGTAAATCAGCACAACCTTATCTACAACCCCTTCATGAAGGGCTGATGCATTGATCTCAGACCCACCTTCTATAAGTATGCTCGTAATGCCGGATTTACCTAAGATATTCATGAGGGACAGGATGCTTACCTCTCCATCCCCCCTGCTGTCAACAACCACGGTTTTTATACCTGATCCCTCAAGCCCTTTTAACTTGCCAGGAGACGCTGACCTCGTGGTTGCCACCATAGTCATCTGTCCTGAGCTTGTATCAAGCGCCTTAGA
Source organism: Nitrospirota bacterium (assembly GCA_016234155.1). Lineage (GTDB taxonomy): Bacteria > Nitrospirota > 9FT-COMBO-42-15 > HDB-SIOI813 > HDB-SIOI813 > JACRGZ01. Next base: position 2,452 of record JACRGZ010000176.1, read on the forward strand.
TGTAAGGGGTATCCTGAGCCTTGAGTCCACAATGATCCTGACAGGCTGTTTCCCCTTGCTGCTGACATGCCGCACATTAAGCAGAGGATCATCCGTCATTACAGTCCCTATACCAACGAGTACAGCATCCACCATTGACCTGAGTCTGTGGGCATACACTCTTGCCGCCTTGCCTGTAATCCATCTCGATTCACCTGACTGTAGGGCAATCTTGCCATCTAAGCTCGCTGCAGATTTTAATATTACAAACGGGATGCTCAGGGTAATGAATTTAGAGTATATCTCATTCAACTTAGATGCCTCTTTTCCGAGCAGCCCTCTGTCTACTTCTATTCCTGCATCAAAAAGCTCCCTGATGCCGCGACCATTCACCATGGGATTCGGGTCTTCCATACCTATGACAACGCGTCTGATGCCATATCTGATAATCTCCTTCGTACATGGAGGTGTTCTCTTATCTGTATGGCAGCATGGCTCAAGGTTTATATATAGAGTTGCCCCGGCTGCCTTAGAACCACTGCCTTGAAGTGCGACTGCCTCGGCATGTAATTTACCGGGGCCTCTGTGATACCCCTTCCCTATTATCTCACCGTCTTTTACCAAGACAGCCCCGACCACCGGGTTTGGGCTAGTTATACCTATACCCTTTTTGGCTAAATTGAGCGCCATGCGCATGTATTTTTCGTCGAGGGTCATGGTAGTCCGCCAATTTCTATAGGGTCATGGGTCAAGGGTCAAGGAGGATGTACATGACCCATGACCCTATTCTTATCTCCTGCTTTTAATTACCGCCTGCGCTGCAGCAAATCTTGCGATAGGAATACGATAGGGGGAGCAACTTACATAGTCCATCCCGGCACTGTTACAGAACTCTATAGATTTTGGATCCCCACCATGCTCACCACATATACCAACCTTGAGATTTGACTTTATCGAACGCCCCTTCTCTATCCCTATCTTCACAAGTTGTCCCACCCCTTCCTGATCAAGTGTTACAAAGGGGTCAGCATCAAATATTCCATTTTCAATATATAACGGGAGGAATTTACCTGAGTCATCCCTGCTAAGACCAAGGGTCGTCTGTGTCAGGTCGTTTGTGCCAAAGGAGAAGAACTCTGCATATCTTGCAATCTCATCCGCTACCAGCGCCGCCCTCGGAAGCTCTATCATAGTCCCGACCTGATATTTCATCTTGACCTTATATCCCTTCATGACCCCTGCTGCAACCCTGTCTACCATATCCTTTAACCTTTCAAGTTCTTTTGGATAACCTACAAGGGGTATCATCACCTCCGGGATTACCTGTATGCCTTCACATTCAAGCTCGCATGCCGCCTCAAATATGGCCCGTGCCTGCATCTCATATATCTCAGGAAAGGTAATCCCGAGCCTGCACCCCCTGTGTCCTAACATGGGATTGAACTCAAACAGGGTCTTATTCCTTGCCATCAATCTGTCAGGAGGCACACCCATCTCCTGTGAAAGCTCTTCTATCTCCATCTCCGTGTGAGGAAGGAACTCATGAAGCGGGGGGTCAAGCAGTCTTATAGTCACCGGCAGTCCCTTCATAATCCTGAATATCTCCATGAAATCACCTTTTTGCATCGGCAACAGCTTGGCTAAAGCCTTTTCCCTCCCCTCGGTATCATCGGCAAGTATCATCTCCCTCACAGCCTTTACACGGTTTGGTTCAAAAAACATATGTTCGGTACGGCAGAGACCAATCCCTTCGGCGCCAAAGTCCCTTGCCACCTGCGCATCATTAGGAGTGTCAGCATTGGACCGCACCCTGAGCCGGCGAATCTTGTCCACCCACTTCATCATGGTGGCGAAACTCTCGCTCAGTTTAGGCTTTATAAGATTTACCTCGCCAGGTATAACCTCTCCGGTAGATCCGTTTAATGTTATATAATCCCCTTCTCTTACTACATGGTCATTGGCCCTGAAATATTTCTCCTTTTCTTTTACCTGTATCTCACTGCACCCGACGACACAAGGTTTTCCCATCCCGCGAGCCACTACTGCAGCATGGGATGTCATACCGCCGCGGGAGGTCAATATACCCTCTGCTGCATGCATGCCGCCTATATCCTCCGGCGATGTCTCCATCCTCACAAGCACACACCTCTCGCCCTCACGGGCTAACCGCTCTGCATCCTCAGCCGTAAATACGGCACGCCCGACGGCAGCTCCAGGTGACGCCGGGAGCCCCCTGGCCACAACATTTATCTTTGCCTCCGGGTCTATCATCGGATGGAGGAGCTGGTCCAACTGGTCAGGATTTATGCGCATAATAGCGGTCTCTTTATCTATGAGCCCCTCTTCAACCATATCCACGGCAATCTTCAAGGCAGCCGCAGCAGTTCTCTTGCCGGTCCTCGTCTGAAGCATATAGAGTGTCCCTTCCTGGATGGTGAACTCTATGTCGAGCATCTCCTTGTAGTGTTTCTCTAATTTCTGATAGATACCCATCAGGTCATCGTATGCGGCAGGTACTATTTTTTTGAGTCCTTCAATAGGAAACGGCGTCCTTATCCCGGCAACCACATCCTCACCCTGCGCATTCATAAGACACTCGCCGAAGAACCTCCTCTCACCGGTTGCAGGGTCTCTTGTAAATGCAACACCTGTACCGGAGGTCTCCCCCATGTTCCCAAAGACCATCGCGACCACATTGGCTGCTGTCCCCATATTTTCCGGCAGATTGTGTATCTTCCGGTATGTAATGGCACGCGCGGCATACCAGGAATCAAAGACGGCATTAATCGCCATCCTGAGCTGCTCCGGCGGATCCATCGGAAAGTCTCTCCCCGTCTCTTTTTTGACAAGCCTTTTATATTTACCCACCATCTCCTTTAACGCCCCGGCATCAAGCCAGGTATCCTCCCTTACCTTCAGCGCATCTTTTTTATCCTGCAGGATCTCCTCAAACTTCGACCGCCCGATGCCCATAACAACACTCCCGAACATGGTAATAAACCGCCTGTAGGCATCGTAGGCAAATCTCTCGTTATTGGACTTCATGGTAAGTCCCAGCACTGTTGTGTCATTGAGCCCGACATTTAATACCGTATCCATCATCCCCGGCATTGAAACCTTTGCGCCTGACCTGACAGATACAAGGAGTGGATTTGCGCTGTCGCCAAACTTAGACCCCATAGACTTCTCAACCCTCCTGAGGTGCTCCAGCGTCTCATCCCACATACCAGCCGGGTATGACTTATTGTTTTTATAATATTCTATGCAAGCCTCAGTAGTAATGGTAAATCCTGGGGGGACATTGATGCTTAGATTTGTCATCTCCGCAAGTCCGGCCCCCTTCCCGCCAAGCAGGTCTTTCATGTCACCATGACCCTCTGCCCTGCCATCACCAAAGAAGTAAACGTACTTTTGCTTAGCCATAAAGAATCCCCCTAAAAATGAAAAATTTAAAATGAAAAATTTAAAATTTCAATTCAAAATTTAAAAAATAAAGGCTCCAATTTTAAATTTTACACTTTAATTTTTCATTTTTAATTTTAAATTTATCTTACCACAACGGCCCCTTAATTTTCTCACTAATAACCTTCACATCTTCTGTCCAGCCGATTGCATCTATGAGCGTTTTGTAAAGTACATTACGTCTTCCCTTCCACGACTATCTGTGTAAAATCTGCAAAGTTGAGAAAAAGTTCTTTTAGATTATTCAACAGAGACAGTCTGTTATTTCTTAGAACCATATCCTTATCCATTACCAGGACCTTATCAAAGAAAAGATCTACATGGGGCTTTAGCTCCGCAATGCAGGCAAATGCCTTTTCATAATCATGCTCACCCTTTGCCAGCAAGGCATTACGTTTCCTATCTTTATATACCTGATAGAGCCCCTTTTCTTCCTTTTCCTTAAGCAATTCCTCTTTAAGCCCTACTTTGAAATCAGGAGGGAAATCAGGAGGAATTATATTCATAACACGCTTGAAAGAGATGATAAGGGAATCAAATTCAGTTCCCATCCTGAACCGGTCTAATGCGCTGATCCTCAGAAATGCATCAAAGGGATCGTCAAGCCCTGCCAATATAACACTTCTCACACAGTCATAACGATAACCCTCAGAAACGAGGAGTGTGTTAAGTCTTTCCCTGAAGAATTCCATGACGCTCTCTAATACCTCGCGCTGAATTGTCACCGGTATAATATCCCCATAAATAGATAATGCCGACTCTGTTATTTTTCTCAAAGAGATATGATGCCCGCCCTTTATAAGGATATGCAGAATCCCAAGGGCCTGGCGTCTTAGTGCATACGGGTCGTATGAACTGGAGGGTATATTGGCTGTACCAAAGCATCCGACAATATTGTCAATCTTATCTGCAACAGCAAGTATCTTGCCGCATTTCGTAGATGGCAATTTATCCACGGCAAACCGCGGAAGATAGTGTTCAAATATTGCCATTGCCACCTCACCCTCTTCCCCCTGCCTGCGGGCATACTCTCTCCCCATCACCCCCTGCAGCTCAGGGAACTCACCGACCATCTCTGTCATAAGGTCCGCCTTTGAAATACCTGCAGCCCTCTCTGCCGGAGCAGTAATTTCAGGCCAGCCAAACAAAGGGGCAAGTTTACCGGTGAGCCTCTCTAATCTTTCGACCTTGTCCCACATGGTGCCAAGTCCCGCCATAAAGACCACCTGCTTAAGCCTTTCTGATTGTCTTTCGAGCCTCGTCTTACAATCTCCGCTGAAGAAAAACTTTGCATCAGAAAGCCTTGCCCTTATAACCTTCTCATAGCCGGCTCTAACTACATCAAGCCTTTTTGGCATAGTATTGCTTACAGAAATAAAGTATGGGAGGCTTTCACCCCTCTCCCCTTCAATAGAAAAAGAGCGCTGGTGTTCACGCATAACAGTAATTAATACATCCTTTGGCAGGATTAAAAATTCATCATCAAACCTTCCACAGACAGCCACAGGATATTCAGTAAGAAATGTTACCTCCTCAAGGAGTTCTTCATCCACTATTACAATCCCGCCCTTTTCTTTCGAGATATCTTTAAGCTGATCTTCTATAAGACGGCGCCTCTTTGTCTGATCCACTATGACAAATCTCTCTTCTAACGACCCCGGATAATCATCAACTCCGTTAACAGTAAACGGTGAAGGAGACATGAAGTGGTGGCCGTAAGATAACCTGCCACTCTTCAGACCGGCAAACTCAACCGGCACCGGATTATCTCCATAGAGGGCTAAAATCCATCGGATAGGTCTTGCAAAACGCGCCCTTGTCGAATTCCAGCGCATAGATTTAGGAAATGTAATTGTACATAGCAGGTGTTGGAGCAGCGAAGGAAGGATATCAATTGTCAACTTGCCCTTCTCGCTTATCTCTGCATAAACATATTCACCCTTGTCCGTCTTTTTTATTTTTAAGGATGAGACATCAATACCCTGGCCTTTAGCAAAGCCGGCGGCGGCCTTAGTCGGCCTTCCTTCGCTGTCATATGCTATATTCCTCGGCGGACCTGACACCTCTACGGCAATATCTTCCTGCCTATCATGTAATTCACGTATAATCAGGGCAACCCGTCTCGGTGTGGCATATACTACTGCATCCTTATACTGGAGACGGTTTTCCCTGAACAGCCTTTCAGCCGCATCCTTGATGGCTGAGATTGTAGCAGGCATAAACCTCGCCGGTATCTCCTCAGCGCCTATTTCTATGAGCAAGTCACGATTCATGGCTTTAAATCTGAAATTTCAAATTACGAATTCCTTATCTGACTTCTAACCTGCTCCCTCATCCCTCATTGCTTATTACTTGAGGCTTTTGCAAAAGTCTATGTCATCCCCGAAATCTTCTATCGGGGATATGATTTTCTGTAATAAAACACTATATTCCCGCTTAAATCATGCGGGAATGACAACATTTTTATACTTTTGCAAGAGCCTCACTTATTACTTATTACTTATTACTTATTACTTATTACTTATTACTCATTGCTTATTACTAAGATACCCCTCGGCACACCGCTTTGCGAGGTTCCTCACCCTCGCTATATATCCTGTCCTCTCCGCCACACTGATAGCCCTTCTTGCATCAAGGAGGTTAAAGATATGGGATGTCTTGAGGCAGTAGTCATACGCCGGCAGGATCAACCCCTTCTCTATAAGGGAAGACGCCTCTTTTTCACACATGCTAAAGGATGCGAACAGCATCTCAACATCAGCCTCTTCAAAATTGTAACGGGAAAACTCTACCTCCGTCTGATAGTGTATATCCCTGTAGGTAACTCCTTCAGTCCATGTGAGGTCAAACACATTATCCACCCCCTGCAGATACATGGATATCCGCTCAATTCCATATGTAAGCTCGACTGAAACAGGTTCAAGTTCAACCCCGCCTATCTCCTGGAAATATGTAAATTGCGTAACCTCCATCCCGTCAAGCCACACCTCCCATCCAAGCCCCCATGCGCCAAGTGTTGGAGACTCCCAGTCGTCTTCTACAAACCGTATGTCATGCTCGTCTTTCTTCAGACCAAGTGATGCAAGGCTTTGTAAATAAATGTCCTGTATATCTTCAGGGACTGGTTTAAGTATCACCTGGAACTGGTAGTAGTGTTGGAGCCTGTTTGGGTTCTCACCGTAGCGGCCGTCTGTAGGCCTCCTTGATGGCTCTACATATGCCACCCGCCATGGTCCTGGGCCCAGGACCCTGAAAAATGTGGCCGGGTTGAATGTGCCGGCGCCAACCTCTATGTCATAGGGCTGCTGGATGACACATCCTTTGTCCGCCCAGAATCTCTGAAGAGAGAGGATAACTTCCTGAAAATTCATGATATGGATTATAAGTAAACGAGGCTCTTACTGTCAAGGATATGGGTTTTTTGACGTTAAAACATTATTTCTGATATTATACAAAAGCAAGATGAAACACCCATGAGCCCAGGCTCACAAAGGATGATGAAAATCAAATATCAAATATCAAAATGTAATGTAAAATGTAAACTTGTCCTCATGAAAATGGGGAAAGGAAAGCTCCTATCATTTTTGAATTCGGGGTACCCACGAAGTGGGTCGTGTCATTTTGATATTTGACTTTTGATTTGAGGTTATTTTCAGGTGAACCGTCATGAGCCGGGGCTCACAAAGGAGGATGAAAATCAGTTGTTTCAATCTTTGTCATTCCCGAAATCTTTTATCGGGAATCTGGTTTAAAACCAGATTCCCGCTTAAGACATGCGGGAATGACAAACAATGGGTATTTTCAGATGAACTGTCATGAGCCGGGGCTCACAAAGGATTAT
>JACRGZ010000179.1 GCA_016234155.1 Nitrospirota bacterium
CCCTCCCTGACACCCGACACCCGACACCCGACACCCTTCTTACAGCCAAGGCCAAGGCCAAAGATTACATCAGGCGTCACAAACAAGATGAAGACATCCTGCGGCGACATGTATGTCACCATTAATGAGGATGAGAACGGCGGGCCATTCGAGGTCTTCTGCAACATGGGTAAGGCAGGTGGTTGTGAGGGCTCACAGAATGAGGCGATAGGGAGGCTTATATCCCTTGCCTTCAGGAGCGGTGTGGCGCCGCAGTCTATTATAAGACAACTGATAGGCATCAGATGTAACAAGCCGTATGGTCTTGGAAAGAACATGATACACTCCTGCGCCGATGCCATTGCTAATTCCATCCTTGAGTATATGATGAGGAAGCAGGCGGACGGTAACCAGTGGATGAGTGTTGAGTATGACAGGAGGATAGGGGCCGCCTGTCCCGACTGCGGATGCGAAATGGAGTTCTCCGAAGGCTGCGAGAAGTGCAACTTCTGCGGCCATTCGAAGTGCTATTAGGAAAGCGTGCTTCGTCTCTCATTGTAAGTAACAGAAGGACGAAAATAATCCCCCTTTTATCCCCCTTTAGAAAAGGGGGAAATAGGGGGATTTGAGGTAGGCTTGACATAGCTTATCCCCACAGGCTATCCTGATGTTATGCCTTACGCCAATCATAGCCGCACCTTTGCAGACAATAAATACGTCTATCCGGTCCTCTCAAGGCGGTCAAAAGGGATATCTGTCGGCATCAACCTCAATCCTGACAGGGTATGTAACTTCGACTGCATATATTGCCAGGTTGACAGAACCAGTTACATACCCCCGAGAGAGGTAGACATTAAACTTATAGGCAGCGAGCTTAGAGAGACCCTTGATTTAGTTCACTCCGGCAGGCTCTTCTCAATCCCGCCATTTGATAAGACGCCACCTGAGTTGCGCCACCTCTCCGATATTGCCTTCTCCGGAGACGGAGAGCCGACCACATTCCTTGATTTCTATGATGTCGTGAAGGAGGTTATACGGGTTAGGCAAGACGTCAGGGCATTTTCAGGTGAACCAAGGCTTATTCTGCTAACCAATACCTCCGGCCTGAGCCGCCCATGGGTTCAGGACGCGATAGACCTGTTGTATAAACACAACGGAGAGGTATGGATAAAGCTTGATGCAGGGAGTGATGAGTATTTTAAAGTGGTATCACGCACCCACATAGCTTTTAGAGATATACTGCACAATATAATCGTAACTGCAAAAAGACATCCTGTAACCATTCAGAGTTGTTTTAACAAAATCGATAACATCATCCCGCCGCATGATGAAATAACTGCCTACTGCAACAGGTTGAAAGAGATAAGAGAAAATGGGGGGATGATACGGCTTGTCCAGATATATACTATCGCACGGCCGCCCGCCGAGGACTGCGTTACACCCCTTACCAAAGACGAGTTAACCTTTATTGCTGAAAAGGTCAAGGAGATAACACACCTTCCCACAGAAGTCTTTTTATAGTTGTAACTACTCAGCATATTGAATAACTTAATTATAATGAATAACACTAAACAAAAAATGAAAAATGTTTAAGTGTTTTTTTGCGTCTCTTTTAGTTTTTTGAGGCAAATTTTCATTATTCATTTCTTGTTATATGTTTTTTATTTTCTTGAGGATCAAAAATAACACCTGCTGAGTAGTTACTTATAGTTTCCGTACAGATGCGCTGTAGCGTGGGGGTTTATCCCCCCACAAATTCCTGTTCACTGCTTTCTACTGCACACCCTAATTTCCGACATCTATCTTCAGGAGCACCTTAACGCGCGAATCCCCTTTAACCTCATCTGCCCATATATAACCGATCCCGCCGTTTGTCTGGTTGACAGCCTGTATCAACTCATCAGATGAGGCCTTTGTAGTGGGCGGTGTAATCCCTTCCTGAAAGAATTTTTTTATCCAGTATGCCTTATATCCGTCAACTGTGCTGCCCATAATCTTTTCTATAAACTTCTTTTTAATCGTCTCGTCCTTGGACTCCAGGGGCCTTACCTTGATCGTCCCCTCCGACATCTTTTCGCCAAGGTATATCTCCTTAACAGTTGCTGCCGTAATAGTATTTAAAGGATAATCCCTGTTAGAGATGATAGCAAGTTCCCTTGCATAGGCATTGGCAAAGGCATTGCTGACATATAACAGCAATGCTAAAAGAACAATAATACCAAATCTTGCTTTGTTCATTAACACCTCCTGTTAAGAATTTAAAATCTCAAATTTGAGATCCCAAATTTGAAATCCACTAAAATGCAAGCGCCCATTGCACTGCAAATTCATTCCAGTCACTGCCACCCTTCTCAACAGACCTGACTTCCCCCTTTACAGAGCTCCTGTAGGTTATATTATAACGGAGCCCGAGGGTGGTCTTTGTAATATCCTTTGTGTTAAGGAAATCAAAATACGGGTCATCCCCCTTTACCGACATCTTCTCATACAGGAGATAGGGAACCCATTTTTCCTTAAATGTATAGGTTATTAAACCGTAGTATGCGTTACTGTTATAATCCTTATCTAACAACTCATCATTGTCGTTGATAGCGAAGTACTCTCCTGCGATATCCACGTTACCTGTAGAATATGTAATGGCCGCCCCGTAGATGATCTGATCTACACTTACTGTACTATTTACTATATCAGTTCCTACCTCATCTGATAATGCTGCTCTAGCATCAGCAGCATCATCACTTTTTACCTCTGTGATGTGGGTGGATAAACCGACCTTAAGACCGTCTACCATTGCAGGTGATATGGCAGCATGAAAGGCTATGGCCTTCCCAATATTGTCATCAGAGGTATTGTTGGCATTAAGAACAGGAGTGCCACCATCTTCAGATGTAATCCTTGGGCCATTCCCTATCATGGCCCCATACTCCAGTACCCCTGCTGTTGTCCTCGTACGCCCTGACAGATACGCCCCTACGACATGGGTGGGCAGGATACCCGCGTCATCCTCGAAATTCAGGAAGACCGGCCGATTGATCGTTGGCTGTAACTGGACGCCGTGGTGGTATGAGGTATTCCATACACCTAACGGGGTGTGGTACCGGCCAATCCGTATCCGCAGTTCATCACTGAAGGTGTAGCCAAGATAGAGCCTCTCCAAGTCCACTACATTCCCGAATTCCACAACAAGCTCTGACAGGATTTCTACGTTCTCCAGATTCTCGGCAAGATACAGGTCAAGGGTGCCGAAGGCGAAGTCGCCGTTCCGGAATTCATCCGCCCCCTCTGTGCTCTTTGTAAAAGAGACGTCGGCAAACCCGTTGAGCTCGAAGGCATGGCTGCCGGAGAAACTCAGGAAAGAGACAGTAAGCAGTAAAATTAATATGACCGCAATCCTCTTCATAAATCCTCCTCCTTTGATCAGTTAAAAGATTTTAAAATGGCTTTCAATGGTGCGGGATACCGTAGATGATTGCCGCTGACAAGTTAACCTTATAGCATATGTAGAATATGAATTGCAAGAAAAAAATACGTAAAGGTTCAGCTAACCGCAGAGACGCTGAGTATGAAAATTAATCAAATGAGGCTCTTGCAAAAGTATAAAAATGTTGTCATTCCCGCATGGTTTTAGCGGGAATCTAGTGTTTTATTACAGAAAATCATATCCCCGATAGAAGATTTCGGGGATGACACAGACTTTTGCAAGAACCTCAAATAACAAGAAAAGATAATTTTCTCTGCGTCTTTGCATCTCTGCGGTGAACTATTACAAAATCCCGCACTCATAGGGTTTCTTGACAACATACCCGGCATGGTTTATGCTATAAAATTACACAGGAAAAAAGGGGGGAAGGTAACTATATCAGTGCAAAAAATCTATAATTTTTTATGCTCAGTCAAGTTAGCGGTCACCCTCTTCTTCCTTTTAGCAATCGGCTCTATCGCAGGAACCCTTATAGAACAGGGACTCCCCCCTGAGGAATATATAAAAGAGTATGGAGAGAGATGGTACTACTGGATCTCACTTCTCCGCCTCACCGATGTCTATCACAACTGGTGGTTTTCCTTACTTTTGGCGCTCTTGGCTATAAATCTTGCGGTCTGTCTATCAAAGAGACTCCCGTATATATGGCGGGCCTATTCTGCTGTAGACTGTGACTTTACCCATAACCTTGTCGAAAACTTCAAACACCATACGGTAATCCAGTTTCAGGGTAATATTGAAGAGGCTAAACGCAAGGTAGAAGATATACTGAAAGGGCGTAAGTATAAACTATGGTTTGAGAATAACCCTCAGAACATCTCCATCTTAGCCGCCAAAGGTGCGATAGGGAGATTAGGTTCTCCCATAAGTCATATAAGTATCTTTCTTATCCTTATTGGGGCTGTCCTCAGCAGCGCGGTTGGCTTCAGGAGTTTCTATCCATTCTTTGAGGGCGAGCCTGTATATATTCAGGAAGGAAACTTCAGTGTGGTCATGGATAAATTCTGGATAGACTATTACGAAAACGGCGGTATTAAAGACTATTTCAGCAATCTCTCTGTAATAGATAATGGAAAGATGGTGACTACCAAGACCATACAGGTAAATGACCCGTTACAATATAAAGGTGTATGGTTTTACCAGAGCAGCTATGGAACGGCATGGGACCGCCTTGACAAGGTGTATATACGGATAACAGATAAAAAGAGCGGAAAGGTGGTGGCTGATGAGACCCTTGATTTCAGGAAGGAAAAGGGAGTGGCAGGGACAGACCTGCGGCTTACGGCATCAAATTTTGTCTCTCATTTTGCCTTTGACTCGCAGACAAAGCAGATATTTGCAAAGTCGGCTGAACATGAAAACCCCGCTGTTCAACTCGAAATTAACGAGGGTGGGAAACTCATAGCAACGCCATGGATATTCTATAAATACCCAAACATGTTCCCTATAGAGAAATCAAAATATAATTTTGTACTGGCAGGCTATACAGCGCCGCAGTATTCAGGTCTACAGATAGCCAAGGACCCCGGGGTCAATTTAGTATGGGCAGGAAGTATACTGTTGATGGTAGGACTTTTTGTATCCTTTTTCATATTCCACAGGAGGTTCTGGATCAAGATCGAACCATCTGAGAAAAATACATTGATATATATCGGAGGGATTACAAACAAGGATCACTTCGGCTTTGAAAAGGAGATGGATGGTATAATAAAATCATTTTGATAATCCCCCCCCTTTTATAAAGGGGGGACGGGGGGGATTATCAGGAGGAAACATCTTATGTTTAATTCATATTTTCTCTTTGACATTATATTCTGGGTCTATCTGATCGCCGCCTGCTGCTATATCTTTTATCTATCCATAAGGAAGGAGATAGTAGGCCACCTGGCATTTGCCCTTACAGTTATAGGATGGCTTGGAAATACCGCTGCCCTTGCTGCCAGGACGATGGAGACAGGGAGGGCGCCCTATGCAAATCTGTACGAGACGATGATACTACTCTCATGGTTGATCGTGATGTGTTATCTGGTTATAGAGATAAAATATTTAAGGTTAAGGGTACTGGGGGCCATTATTGTCTCAATAGCCTTCCTTGCAATCGGGGCGGCAGCCATGTTACCTTACAGGTATCAGGTTGCAGAGCCGCTCATACCTGCCCTGCAGAGCAACTGGCTGATCCTCCATGTAATTACAACATTCGTGGGGTATGCAGGTTTTGCCGTGGCCTTTGGCCTGGGAATTTTATATCTCTTTAAAGAACGAGCGGAACGAAAAAAAGGCTTTTCATTCTTTGATAGATTCCCCAGCGCTGAGCTTCTCGACGATCTGGGTTACAGATTTATTGCCTTGGGATTCCCATTTGTCACTCTCGGGATTATACTCGGTGCGATATGGGCCAATTATGCCTGGGGCGGATACTGGAGCTGGGACCCGAAGGAGACCTGGTCACTAATCGTCTGGTTTATCTACGCAGGCTATTTCCATGGAAGGCTTGTCCGCGGATGGCGTGGCAGGAAGACTGCGTACTTTTCGATAATAGGCTTTCTTGCAGTGATATTTCTTTACTGGGGGGTGAGTTTCGTGCTGCCGGGACTGCATGCGTATGCATAGATAATAATCCCCCTTAGTCCCCCTTTAGTAAAGGGGGATTTAAGGCGTTTTAAGAGGGTCTTAAATGGCTGAGGTTGTTTCACAGGTAGAGAAGGAGAACAAGGGCAGAACCAGGTCCAGCGCCATAATCATCGCCGTTGTCATATTAGCGGGCATTGTCGGCGCAGTCTGGCTCCAGAGCAGCAAGTATGAACCGGTAACAGTAGGCTCGCTCGCCCCTGACTTTGCACTCAGCGATCTGAATGGGAAGGAATACACCCTCTCTTCTCTGAGAGGCAAGGTGGTGTTTGTCAATTTCTGGGCTACATGGTGTAAGAGCTGCAAGGATGAGATGCCTTCCATGCAGGCCCTCTACACATACCTTAAAGAAAGGAACGCGCCATTTGAGATGTTGGGCATAAGCATGGACAGGGTAACCACGCAGAAGGAGATAGGCCCGTTTGCCAAGGGCCTCGGTCTTACATTCCCGATACTCCTTGACCCCTGGGGTAAGACTGACGGTAAATATAAACTCACAGGTGTCCCTGAGACATATATAATAGACCCGAATGGAAGACTTGCTGAAAAGGTGATCGGGCCGAGGAATTGGGAAGAGATACGCTCAGTTGAAACAATCTTTAAGCTTCTCAATATAACAGCAGAACCTAAGACTGAAAGGGGGTAGAGATGGAGTCTACCCAGCTTTCCATCTTTGTTGCCTTCTCGGCCGGCCTATTATCCTTTGTATCCCCATGTGTACTCCCTCTTGTGCCCTCTTTCATTACATATATAACCGGACTTACATTCGAAGACATCACATCAAACATGGAAAAACGCAAGGTGAGGTTTATAACTATTACAAATTCACTCGCCTTTATAGGAGGCTTTACATTTATCTTTGTTCTCCTGGGTGGATCTGCAACATTTATAGGCCAGGCATTTATTACTTATCAGGATGTGGTAAGGAAGGTTGGAGGTATCCTTATCATCCTCTTTGGTCTTTATATAATGGGTGTGATTAACCTCAAATTCCTGTCTGCTGAAAAAAAGATCCACATAGAGGACAAGCCTGCCGGTTACGTAGGCTCTTTCCTTGTAGGAATAGCCTTCGCTGCGGGGTGGACCCCATGCGTAGGACCGATCCTGGGCTCAATACTGCTGTACGCAAGTACAACAGGGTCGGTGGCAAAGGGCATGGGACTTTTGGCAGTCTACTCCTTAGGACTTGGCCTCCCGTTTTTTATCTCTGCCATCGCCATAAATACATTCCTGACTACCTTTAAGATTATCTCGAGGCATATGAAGTGGATAACCGTTGTGAGCGGCGCCTTCCTCATAATAATAGGGGTGATTATATTTACAGACTCTCTCACACTTCTCACCTCCTGGTTCCAGCGGTATGGTATTGGATGGAGTGTGGACTTATAGGACAGCCATAAGTTATGTATCCAATCTTGATTAAAATCGGTTCCATAGAGATAAGATACTACGGGGTAATGATAGCCCTCGCATTTATTGTGGGGGCTGTCATCGGCGACAGAGAGGCGAGAAGAAAGGGGTTCCCCCACGGCGCTGTATATGATCTCCTCTCGTATCTGCTCATTGCTGCTATTTTGGGGGCAAGGCTGTACTATGTCATTTTCGCGGATATTTCCTGGTTCATAAGCCATCCCCTCGAGATA
>JACRGZ010000180.1 GCA_016234155.1 Nitrospirota bacterium
ACAGCCCTGGCTCATGACAGTTCACCTGAAAATCCCTTTCAAATCCCCCCTTACCCCATAATCCCCCTAAATCCCCCTTTAAAAAAGGGGGACTTATCCCCCCTTTTTTAAAGGGGGGGAACTAATTTCCCCCTTTGAAAAAGGGGGATTAAGGGGGATTTTCATAATCCTTTGTGGGCCTCTGGCTCATGACGGTTCACCTGTAAATAATTATCCGCCGGTCTGAGCTGGTACAGGCATAATACCCTTGAATATCTTCCATCCCTTCAACAGGTCAACTGCCCTCTGCAATTGATTATCTTCTTCCTCAGCCGGCTCTACGGAGGGCGTGGTTATCTTTTCTTCTTCCTTCTTGGGCGGCTCCTTTTTCTTCTCCCCTTCCGGAACGTCCGGAACGGTCTCATTTTCAAGGTGTTTCTTCAGATCCTTTTCCCGTAAATATTTCTTTTCAGCATCTTCCCCTGTCTTTTCAGGCCCTGTCTTTGCAGGCTTCACCACAATATTAGGGGTAATACCGGTGTTTTGTATTGATACCCCCTTTGGGGTGTAGTATTTTGCAGTAGTAAGCCGCATCCCTGATCCATCGCTTAAAGAAAAGACCGTCTGGACGGAACCTTTTCCAAATGTTTGGGTCCCGATTACAACCGCCCTGCCCCAGTCCTGCAGCGCCCCGGCAACTATCTCTGATGCGCTGGCGCTCCCCTCGTTTACAAGCGCCACAATCGGGTAGTCTTCCCTTGACTTTGTCTCTGTTGACAGATATTCTTCCTTTTCACCATTCCGGCCTTTAACGGATACTACAAGTTTACCCTCTTTCAGAAATGTTTCTGCAACCTGTATGGATACCTTTAACAATCCGCCCGGGTTATTCCGCATATCGAGAATAAGAGATTTAATATTTTGACGTTCTAAATCATCTAATGCCTTCTTCATATCCTCGCCGGTCCGTTCCTGGAATTGGGTTATACGTATATATCCGATCTCACCTTCAATTACCTTATGTTTTATGCTCTTTATTTTGATAATATCCCTGATGATAGTAAATTCCAATGGCTCCTTTTCACCTTCCCGTGATATGGTAAGCTTAACCTTGGTATCCTTAGGTCCCCTCATCTTATTTACGGCGTCTTCCAAATCAAGTTCTTTTGTAGGTTCATCGTCTATCCTGATTATGTGATCGCCTGCCTTGATACCGGCACGCCAGGCAGGGGTATCTTCTATCGGCGCAATTACAACGAGCTTCTTGTCTTTGATGCTTATCTGTATACCCAGACCGCCAAACTCCCCATTTGTGTCAACCTGCATCTCTTTATACGTCTGAGGGGGCATAAAATTTGTATGCGGGTCAAGATCTGACAGCATACCTTTTATGGCGCTATAAGTAAGGTCCTTTATATCTTTCTCATCTACGTAATTTTTCTGAACAAGGGATAATGCCTCAGCAAAGACCCTGAGATTTTCATAACTTTCTCCTCCAAGGACCGGAGTCCCGATCCCCTTGCCAAAGGTAATCCATACCCCTGCGACTATAACAAGCATTAATACTGCAATACCTGTCTTCACCCGATATTTTTTGTTGTTCATGCTATCTTCTTACCTCCAGTTAAAAGTACCCCATTTAATTAAAAAACGGGGGGTTAATTTATCCTCCTGCAAGCCAGATAAGGGGATCAACAGGCTCTCCATTGTGACGGATCTCAAAATATAAGCTCCCCCTGCCTGGGGTATTAGCATTGTCATAACCGTTTAAAGCAACCGCAGCGCCCTTTTTAACCCTTGCACCTTTTGAGACAAGTATCCTTGAAGCATGTGCATAGATTGAATAAAAACTGTTGCCATGGTCAATTATGACAATATGCCCGTACCCTTTAAGCCAGTCGGCATATGCGACTATCCCTTCATATACTGCCTTAATCTCTCTACCCCCTTTTGCCGCAATCTCAATCCCCTTCTTATAGATATATTCATCAAATTCCGGGTGTTTCTGCCTTCCGAATGTTGATACTACATCCCCCTCGATTGGCCATATCAGCCGTCCTTTCTCCCTGCCAAACCCATGATCTATAATAGATGACATCTGACCTTGCTGTTTTTCATATGAGGAAATCGCCTTCTTGAGTTCTGCCGAGGCGCTTGAAAGCCTTTTTAAATCTTCTTCATACTCGGCCCTTTTCTTCTGAATCCCGGCAAGCTGCCGGCGCTTTTGCCTGATATCCCGTTCTATTGATACCTTATCGC
Organism: Nitrospirota bacterium; assembly: GCA_016234155.1. GTDB lineage: Bacteria > Nitrospirota > 9FT-COMBO-42-15 > HDB-SIOI813 > HDB-SIOI813 > JACRGZ01. Next base: position 2,239 of record JACRGZ010000180.1, read on the forward strand.
CTTCCAGATTAACTTTTTCCAGCAACAGGGTGTGATGTCTCCTGTTTAACGTCAGAAGCTGTTCTTCTAATGCCTCCATATCATCCCCAATGCCTTTCATTATCCGGTCTGCTTCACCGAGTAATCTATCCTGATATTTAAGCCTCATCCTGAAGTCATTATAATCCGTAGATGATAGAATAATTTCAGTTGAATCTCTCTGTTTGACAAGATATGATTTATATAACCCGTTCAAAAAACCTGCCATCTCGATTCTTCTTCTTGAAAGGTCTGTGGTTAACAAATTGACATCTCCCAGTGTCCTCTTTATTTCCCTCTCTTTTTGTACCATATCTTTCCCGACTTTTGTAAGCCTTATTCTCTTGCCGCTCAGATTTTTTTTCCGCAGCTCAATATTATTCAGGACCTTTTTTTCCTCCACGCCAACTTTTTGTGCTGCCCTCTTTTTCTCTTTAATCTGTCTGTCTACATCAGATAGTCTCTTTTGACTCTGCTCGATCTCCCTTTCTAATCCTTGTAAGTCCTTACGTTCTGCAAATGTGGTATTATTAACATTTAAGCATAAAATTAAAAATATAGCTACCCCCAAATATCTGCCGACTGAGGTCCAGCCCCCCAAACACCCTGCAAGGATACCTGTTACAATAATAAATACAATACCCTCCCACGGAATGAAACTTAACTCAACACCTCCATGAAAAAGATAGGCTGCCGGCGGTATCTTGGACAGGATAAGCTTGTAAGTAAAAAAGAGCATTATTATTGAGCCGATTGCGCTTATCAATCCTATTACACCGCCTTCTATAACAAATGGGATCCTGGCAAGTTTTATTGTATTTGATACCATAAACAAGACTATTAAAAATATTATACCTCCAACCACTACACCTATAACCTTTAAAGCTGATATGAGGACATAAAGCCTCTCTACCCGCTCCTTCCCATACTCAACATCATCTACCCCGTCTATCTCTTTAAGCCTTTCTGCAAGTATATTCATAGCTTCAGGGTTTCTTGCATGATGGACAAGACTTATTCGAAAGATGTCAGGCAGGGGATTTTCCCTTAGCTCTTTTATGATTCCCCGGATGCTTGTCAGGTCCTTTGATAGCGTTTCCATGCCCTCATCTTTCGATATGTAGGCAACCTTTTCCACTTCCCTAAAACCCTCTATCTCTTTTTTGAGTTCCTGTAACCTTTCTGTTGGGATATTATCTTCAATATATACTATTACCTCCATCTCACTCTTCAATATACCGGCAAATATATACAGGTTATATACAGAGAGTAGAAATATCCCAAGGAGCAGCAACATGACTGATATCATTCCAATGACTGTCCATGTGGTAAGTTTATCAGACATCATCCTGGCAAAAGCCATTTTTGCGCTTTTTAACGGCATAATTTGATCGCCTCGTAAAAAGTCATTTCTGTATCTCCTGTACCATCTCCTGATGCTGCTCTTTCATGAGCCTTCCTACCACTTCTCTCAGTCCTTCGATCTCTAACATATAGACATAACTTGTCTTTCTCGAAGAGACCAGGACACCTCCACAAAAAATCCGGGTTAGGATTATAGGATTATGCAGGCCGCCATCCTCTGTCTGGATATGATACACCTTCCCGTTGTGTTCAATGTCGCTGTTAAGACCGGTCACCATAGGAAACCTTCCGGAAGATCAAATGCATCCTTAAACAATTCTATCCGGTCATTATAAATAGAAACAACATCGAAACGGCATGGTAAATTGGTAACCCTTTTTTCAGTAATATAAGCTGTCGCTGCCTTACTCAGACGTTTTTGTTTCTTTATATCCACTGATTCCATCGGCAGTCCATAAGAATCTGTATTCCTTCTCTTCACCTCTATAAATACTACGGTCTTTCCATCCTTAGCAATAAGGTCTATCTCACCGAAACGATTTCGATAGTTTCTCTCTAATATAGAGTACCCCTTTATAATGAGATACCCTACTGCCATCTCCTCCCCCTCTCTTCCTTTAGCCCGTCTACTAACCCTGTGCATCTCCCCCCCTTACCCCATTCACCCATTCACTCATCTACTCATCTACTCATCTACTCCACCTTCCCCCCGCCAAATATCTTCCTCAAAAAACTCCTCCTGTGTATGGAGCACGGACCATACCGTTTCAGGCGTTCTATATGGTCTTTAGTGCCATAGCCCTTATGAGACATAAAATTATACAGGGGAAATATATGATGCTGTTCTGTCATTAACATATCCCGTGTTACCTTTGCAACAATAGATGCTGAGGCTATTGAGCTGCTTAATGTATCACCTTTTATAATAGGTCGTTGTGGTATCGGGGTATTACGGAGTGGAATTGCATCAATCAGCAGATAATCAGGGGTAACCTCCATGTCACTTACTGCCATTTCCATGGCCTTTATTGTTGCCCTGTATATGTTAATTCCGTCTATCTCTTCATTATTAACTATGCCTATCCCTATTGTTACTGCCCTTTGACTTATTATATTGTATAGCGCCTCTCTTTTTGCAGGCGTCAGTTTTTTTGAATCATCAACCCCTTCGATTATAAGCCCGGCAGGCAATATTACGGCTGCCGCAACCACCGGTCCGGCAAGACATCCCCTCCCGGCCTCATCAATTCCTGCTATATATCTGTAGCCTTGCCTGAATGCCTCATTCTCAAATGAGAGGTCAGGGCGTGGGCGCACATTACCCCTCATTCACTGTGTCAGCCTTCGCTTCAGTTTCCGCCTCGCTCACTGCCCCGGTTACCTTTAAGACTGTCTCTCTTTCAGCTATGCGCATGGCACGCCCCTTCTTCTCCCGTAGATAGTAGAGCTTAGCCCTCCTTACCTTACCGCTTTTTATAACCTTAATATTTTCGATAGAAGGGGAGTAAACAGGGAAGATACGTTCAACGCCAATCCCGTAAGAGACCTTTCTCACAGTGACCGTTTGACGGATGTTTTTACCCCTCCGTGCTATAACATTACCCTCAAAGACCTGGGTGCGTTCCCTGTCCCCTTCTATGACCTTTACAGAAACCTGCACCGTGTCACCGACATTAAACGGCGGTATGGTTTTCTGCATCTGCTGTTTTTCAATACGTTCCACCGGATTCATAGTAATGACTCCTCCTTGTTTTTTTTACCGTAAAAATCCCCCCCTTCCCCCCTTTACTAAAGGGGGGTTAGGGGGGATTTTCATCATGAGGGGTGACAAACATCTTACTTGTCATGAATGTTTAAGTAAATTTATGTCTTCATCTGATAAATCGGCATTAGTCAGGAGATCAGGCCTTTTTTTTACAGTGTTCAATAATGCCTCTTTTCTCCTCCAGAGTCTTACCTTTTCGTGGTCGCCGGAGAGCAGCACAGACGGCACCTTCATGCCTCTTAGTTGATGAGGCCTTGTGTAGTGCGGATAATCGAGTCCCCAGTTGAATGATTCCTCCTCTACAGATGATCTGTCGCCTAATACCCCTGGTATAAGCCTGGCTGCAGAATCAATTATAACCAATGCCGCAAGTTCTCCGCCTGTAAGTATATAGTCCCCTAAGGAAATCTCTTCAGGGGAAAGATAAATCCTGACACGCTCATCTATTCCCTCATAGTGTCCGCATAGAAAGACGATCCGTCTCTGCTCCCTGCTGAACTCCCACGCTGCTGACTGTTCATAACGTTTCCCCTGAGGCGATAAAAGCACTATCCTCAGGTCTTTATCCTCTCCTCTTATATAGTCAATAGCCTTTAATATAGGCTCTCCCTTTAACACCATTCCGGCGCCGCCGCCATAGGGGTAATCATCAGCGGTGTGATGCCTGTCAGAGGTAAAGTCACGAATGTTAATTACACGGACATCAAGAAGTCCCTTTACCCTTGCCCTCTTAAGGATGCTCTCATTGATGACCGCGGTGACCATTTCCGGAAAGAGTGTTAGAACGTCACAGCGCATCGAGTCCTTCTATCAGGGTGATCACCATCCGTTTCCTTTTTGTATCAACCTCTTTTACTACATCACGGATTGCCGGGATCAGATGCTCCGCCTTATTATCTTTGACTATATATACGTCATTACTTCCGGTAGAGAGGATCTCTGTCACTTTGCCAAGGTATCTACCCTCACCGGTATATACATTCATGCCTATTATCTCAAAATTATAGTAGATGTCTTTGTCAAGTCCGGGCACTTCATTTAGCGGAACTGAAATATACCCACCTACAATCTCCTCAGCTTCAGAAACTGTGCTAAAGGAAGTGAAGGATACGATCAACCAGTCATTTGCCTTTCTTACATGACGGATATAACATTTCTTTGTCTCTCCACTCCTTGTGTTTACATAAACCCTTTTGAGGGTATTATACCGGCCGGGGACATCGCTGAGCGGGATGACCTTTACATCTCCCTTTATACCGTGAGTCCTTGATATATACCCTACAGAAACAAACTCGTTCTTTGTCTCTGCGTTTATTCCAGTATCTCCAGCACACACCTTTTGCCCAGTTTTGTTCCGGCTGCGCTGAGGATGGTCCTCATCGCCCTTGCCGTCTTGCCCTGTTTACCTATCACCTTACCCAGATCCTCACGAGCCACTCTAAGTTCAAGGACTGTTGTCTTCTCCCCATCTACC
>JACRGZ010000181.1 GCA_016234155.1 Nitrospirota bacterium
CACAATCGCGAGAGTGGCGGAACTGGCATACGCACTGGACTTAGGATCCAGCGGGCAACCATGGGGGTTCAACTCCCCCCTCTCGCACCATGTCCCTAAGGGACACAAAGGGGCAAGGGTCAGGGGTCAAGGGGGATGGACATGACCTATGACCCTTGCCCCTTGACCCTGGTTTCAAAAGGGATTCTCATGTGAACTGTCATGAGCCGCAGGCTCACAAAGGGGGATGAAAACCCCTCACCCTTACCCTCTCCCCCTGCAAATCACCCCCCCACCTTTTTCCTCCCCCCCCCTGGGGGGGGGAGGTGATGGAGGGGGGGGGGGAGAGGGAGGGGTGAGGGGGGATTCTCATGTGAAAATAGACATGGAAGAAGTTTCAACTACAAAAATGGTTTTTAAAATAGAGGTACCGTCGGATTTAGTGTCAAAGGAATTTACTGATGCGTATGACGGCCTCAGAAAAAAGGTTAGGGTTCCGGGCTTCCGGCCTGGCAAGGCCCCGCTGAATATCCTCGAACAGAGATATAAAAAGGACGTGGAGACAGATATAATAAGAAGGCTCGTCCCTGACTACTATCTCAAGGCTGTAAAGGAGAGTGGGGTGACTCCTGTCGAAATGCCTGTTATCGAGAATATTGACCTCAGGAAGGGGGGCACTCTTACATTTACAGCCACTGTTGAGATTAAACCGAAAATAGAGCGGGTGGTCTATGAGGGGATAGAGTTAAAGAAAGAAGACATAGCTGTGACTGATGACGATGTGACAGCCGGGATTGAAGGGTTGCGGGAGCGTTATGCCCAGTTAGAGGTCTGCGAGGAAGACCATCCGATAGAAGAGGATGATTATGTCCAGATTGATTATGCAGGATTTTCAGGGGGTAAACCTGTCAAAGACCTCAGGAGAGAAGGGCTGTTGTTGCAGGCCGGTTCCGGGGATATTGCACCGGAAATAGCCAAAGGGTTGTCAGGTGCGCTCAAGGGTGAAGAGCGGGAGATAAAAATAGACGAAAAAGGGCTCATGTTTAAGGTAAAGGTGACAGAGGTCAAGCGAAAACTATTGCCTGAGCTAAATGATGATTTTGCCAAGGATGTCGGTGAGTGTGAGACACTTACCGAATTAAGGGAAAAGGTAAAAGAGAGGATACTGGAGGATAAGAGAGAGGAGCAGCGGGCTAATTACAGGAACGGGATCATTAAAAAACTTATAGAATGGAATCCTGTAGAGCCTCCCTCTTCGCTTGTTGAACAGGAGATTAAGGGTCTTCTCAACAGGACAAAGGCGTTTATGGGAAAGAAAGGGGATTTCGAACCTGAAGAGGAAAAGGCCTTCAGGGAAAAATACCGGTCTCACGCCGAAGAGGAGGTAAAGGGCGAGTTGCTGATGACGGCAATAGCAGGGTTTGAAGGGATAACTGCAACGGATGATGACGTTGAGAAGGAGATAGAGAGGATGGCCAAAAAAGGTCAGCAGGATGCAGTCACCCTCAGGAGGTATCTCACATCTATAGATGGAGGTATTGAAAACCTTAAGGATAAGATAACAAGGGATAAGGTAGTTAACCTCATTATGGAAAAGGCTAAATGGGTGTAATGACCCATGACCTATTGAGGGTCATGGGTCATGGGTCGAAGGAGGAGGTTTAAAATATATGTTAGTACCGATTGTAGTAGAACAGACGAGCAGGGGTGAGCGGGCATATGATATCTACTCCCGCCTTCTTAAGGACAGGATAATCTTTGTCGGCTCGGCGATAGACGATGATGTCTCAAACATTATTATAGCCCAGTTGTTGTTTTTGGAGGCAGACGACCCGGACAAGGATATACACTTGTACATAAACAGTCCTGGTGGTGTTGTGACGGCAGGCCTCGCAGTCTACGATACGATGCAATATATAAAGCCTAACGTCTCTACGATTTGTATAGGACAGGCTTCAAGCATGGGGGCGCTTTTACTTACAGCAGGGGCAAAGGGCAAGAGGTTTGCCCTCCCAAATGCAAGGATTATGATTCACCAGCCTATGGGAGGATTTCAGGGTCAGGCTACTGATATAGAGATACATGCCAAGGAGATCTTAAGGATGAAAGAGGTGCTGAACGATATCCTCGCATATCATACCGGCCAGCCGATTGAGCGGATCCGCCAGGACACCGAGAGGGACTTCTTCATGTCTGGTGAAGAGGCCAAGAAGTATGGTATATTTGATGAGGTTATAAAAGAGAGGGTGCCTGCTGGGGGGTAAATGAGATGAATCAGAACAGTAGTCAGATTAAAGGAAAAGAAGGGGACATATTGTGTTCCTTCTGCGGGAAGAGAAGGAACGAGGTAAAAAAGCTGATCGCAGGTCCGACTGTTTATATCTGTAATGAGTGCGTTGACCTCTGCAATGATATTATTGCTGAAGAGTGGGAAGAGGAAAAGGGATCAGGTTCTCTTAAATTACAGAAGCCGTCTGAGATCAAAGAGATACTTGATAACTACGTGGTAGGACAGGGCCGGGCTAAAAAGATCCTCTCTGTAGCAGTGCACAATCATTATAAGAGGCTCTTTGCCGATGTGCGGATAATGAGTGATGTGGAACTGCATAAGGGAAATATCATCCTTATCGGTTCTTCCGGCACAGGCAAGACACTCCTTGCACAGACACTTGCCAGGATATTGGATGTCCCGTTTACGATAGCTGATGCCACCACACTGACAGAGGCAGGTTATGTAGGTGAGGATGTGGAGAATATCATCCTCAGATTGCTGCAGGCAGCGGACTATGATGTTGAGAGGGCGGAGCGCGGCATAGTATATATAGACGAAATAGACAAGATAAGCAGGAAGAGCGAGAACCCGTCTATTACACGGGACGTGTCAGGCGAAGGGGTCCAGCAGGCATTACTGAAGATAATTGAAGGCACCATAGCAAGTGTGCCGCCGCAGGGCGGTCGGAAACACCCCCATCAGGAGTTTGTCCAGGTAGATACTACGAATATCCTCTTTATCTGCGGGGGTACATTTGTGGGGCTTGAGAGTATCATACAGAACAGGCTCGGTAAATCCACGATGGGGTTTGGGGGCGAGGTAAAGAGCAGGCAGGAGATGAGGACAGGAGAGGTTCTTTCGCATGTGCAGACAGAGGATCTGTTGAGGTTCGGTCTTATACCGGAGTTCATAGGCCGTCTCCCGATAATTGGAACACTGGAAGACCTGGATCATGAAGCCTTAGTAAGGGTCCTGACAGAGCCAAGGAATGCCATTGTCAGGCAGTATCAAAAACTGTTCGCCCTCGAGAGGGTAACGCTGCGGTTTACTGACAGCGCTGTAAATGCTATTGCAAAAAAGGCCGTTGCCCGCAAGACAGGGGCACGGGGGTTAAGGGCTATTCTGGAAGAGGTAATGCTCGAGCTTATGTATGAAATACCATCACAGAAGGAAATCAAAGAGTGTATCATAAATGAGGATGTAATACTCGGTTGTTCAAAGCCTATCCTTATTTATACGAGCGTGCAAGAGGCAAGATCTGCCTGAGTCCCCAAAATAAGGGGTCGAGGGGTCAAGGGGTCGAGTGAAAACATAGGAAATAACACTTGACCCCTTGAATCCTTGACCCCTTACTTCATAATTTTAATTTTGTTATTTGATATTGAGGCTCTTGCAAAAGTATAAAAATGTTGTCATTCCCGCATGGTTTTAGCGGGAATCTAGTGTTTTATTACAGAAAATCATATCCGTCCCCGAGTGCTCCTATCCCCGATAGAAGCATTCGGGGACGGATAGAAGATTTCGGGGATGACATAGACTTTTGCAAGAGCCTCTATTGTTTAGGATTTAGAATTTAACCATTATGATCCCACTCATCCCGGTTAAAAAGGTAATGAGCAGAGAGATTGTGGCTGTAGAGGCCCATGAACCTGCTATAGCCGCAAGCAAGGTCATGCGGCAGCAAAAAACCGGAAGCATTTTGGTAAGAAAAAATGGCGAGCTGGTCGGCATAGTCACGGATGTGGATATGACGAGGAAGGTGCTGGCAGGTGATCTTGACCCGTATAAAACTCCTGTGGAAAGGGTGATGAGCTCTCCATTCTATACGATCGATGCGGATGCCTCTGTTGCCAGGGCAAATGAGACGATGACTCAATATAATATAAGACACTTGGTTGTAATAGAAGATGGTGTGCCTGTAGGGGTTATATCAGCAAGGGATATCTTAGAGCCTGTATACGAAGAAGAAGGCGGCAGCATACCCTTCTGGCCTAATCACGCCTTGAAAGAGATAGCCGCTGCATTCCTTGTAATAGGCCTCCTTGCAACCCTTACCCTCATATCACCTGCGCCTATGCTTCCAAAGGCAGACCCCCTGACTACACCTGAACATATCAAGCCCGAGTGGTTCTTCCTTGCCGCATATCAGATATTAAAGGTTGCAGACATTTTAAGATTCCTGGGCAGTTGGGCGCCTAAGACAATAGGGATAATCCTCGAGATCGTCTTTGTAGCGCTCCTGTATGCAGTGCCGTTTATTGACAGGAATCCGGAGAGGGCGTACAGGAAGAGACCCATAGCTATCGCACTCGGGATATTTTTTGCGCTTTTATTTGTCCTGTTTACAGTATGGGGGCATATCTCTTGAGTGATGTAGGAAGGGCAGCAGAATTCACCCCCACCCTATCCTTCCCCCATCAAGGGGGAGGGAAAAAGGGAGGGGGTTACCAAATAATCCTTTCCTTCCTCCTCTTATCCATTTTTATCTTTCTTATCTTTAATAACACCAGCTATGCAGAGCTACAGGGAACCAATACAGATAAGCTTATAG
>JACRGZ010000177.1 GCA_016234155.1 Nitrospirota bacterium
AGGAGGGCACACCCTTTCTTGTCACATCTCTTAGAAAAGATAGTCTCCTGGAGGCGGTTATGCAGCGACATCCTGTTTGGAAGACCTGTAAGGGGATCATGGGTCATCTGATATTCAAGTGTGGCAGCCTGTGTCATGGTTTCAGAATAGGCCTTCCGGAGCTGAATACGGCTGATCTGGTTATGTATGGCTATGGAGGCCGTATTTGCAATGTATGTAAGTGTCTCCATATCTGTTTCTGTAAATGGCCTGTTGTCTCCTTTATTGGTAACATTGATTACACCAAGCGGAAACTCTCCGGAGGCAAGTCCGGCATAGAGGATAGGGGCGCTGATAAAAGAGCCGGCATCAGAGCGGACGGCCCCATCAATATATGGAATTTCATCAATAGTCTTGGCTATAACCGCTCTTTTAGACTGGAAAACCTCTCCGGCGATACGATCACCGATTGGGATAACCGTGGACTGGATCACATCCTCATGCAATCCTTTTGCTGCCTTGATTCGCAGCGCATTGTCTTCTATGATCATTATTGATATACGGCTGCACTTGAGGATATTTTCAGTGAAAAAGATGATATAATCGAGTGTCTTCTGGAAATCCTCGATTGTGTTCAGGATATTGGCAAAGGCGTACAGTTCGTTAATCAGTTTATTCTGATCCGCAATAGTCCGCTTCATCTGAAATCTCTGCAGCAAGTGTTGGACGTTAAGAATCATGTCATTTTCGTCTTCTACGGGCTTTGTAAAATACTTGTCAAGAAGATTATTGTTAATGGCTGTAATTGCTGATTCCAGCCCTGCATACCCGGTGAGAAGGACACGGACACTGTCGGGACAAATCTTTTGGGTCTCTGAAAGGAATTCTGTCCCTTTCATCTGGGGCATCTTCTGGTCACTCATTATCATCGCGACAGTCTCGCCTTCGGTTGTAATCTCCCTGATTGTCTGCAGGGCCTCTGCAGGATTGTCAATAAAGACGCACCTGTACCATGGCTTGAGGCCGTCCCACTGATTGTTATTGACCTTCTCAGGAAGGAGGAACTCCATGGACTTCAGGAAATTGTGGTCATCATCTACACATAGAATGTATTGTTCTTCAGTCATGATCCTTTATATAACCCCGCTTCCTGCTGCTGCTTCTGTTTCCGTGGAATAATCTATTTGCCGTTCAAGGACAATCTCCGGCGGCCTGTTTACAGGAAGTGTAAAAAAAAGATATCGAAGTTTAAACATGTTTATCTCTCCTTTTTTGTAACCTTAAACGCAATCTACTTTTTCGGCTAATAGAGGGGGTATCTTAAAGCGGATGAAATGGTAACATCAAAATGTAGCGAACTTATTGACAGATATGCCCAAATAATATACTTTTTACATTCCTAATGAACAAAAAGCTACAGACACTGGAAGAAAAAGACAAGGAATACCTGTGGCATCCTTTTACACAGATGAAGGAGTGGGTGGCCGATACACCTCTTATCATAGAAAGGGGTGAAGGGTCATACCTGATTGACACAGAAGGCAGGAGATATTTAGACGGTGTTTCATCTATATGGGTTAACATACATGGGCACAGAAAAAGGGCAATTGACAGGGCTATAACAGAACAACTAAAAAATATAGCACATAGCACCCTCCTCGGTCTTTCAAATATCCCTTCGATATTACTGGCGGAAAAGCTGATCAAACTTGCACATGCCTCCGGCCTTCACACCCTTTCAAAGGTATTTTATTCTGATAATGGCTCTACGGCAGTAGAAGTGGGACTTAAAATGGCCTTCCACTACTGGCAGCTCAAAGGGGGCAGATGTAAGACGAGATTCCTGACCCTGATGAATGCATACCATGGGGATACGATAGGCTCTGTCAGTCTTGGCGGAATAGACCTTTTTCATAAGATATACAAGCCCTTATTATTTGAAAGCCTAAAGGCCCCTTCTCCATATTGTTACAGATGCCCGCTTGACAGGAGGTTCCCCGCCTGCAAATTGGCCTGTGCCGAAGAGGTCGGAAAGATATTAAAGAGGCGCCGCCATGAGATAGCAGCAGTGGTAATTGAACCCCTTGTACAGGCGGCGGCAGGTATGATAGTCTCCCCGCCCGGTTATCTTGGAAGGATTAGTTCACTGTGCAAACAGTACAATGTCCTACTCGTAGTTGATGAGGTTGCCACGGGTTTTGGGAGAACAGGACGTATGTTTGCATCTGAACATGAGGGGGTGAACCCTGATATAATGGCGATTGCCAAAGGGATCACAGGCGGCTATCTGCCCCTTGCCGCTACTTTAGTAACGCAGGATATATATGATGCCTTTCTCGGTGAATACAAAGAGTTTAAGACCTTTTTCCACGGGCATAGCTACACTGGAAACCCATTAGGCTGTGCCGCAGCGCTGGCTAATATTGAGATATTTGAGAAGGAACGGGTGGGCGATAATATTAAGTTAAAAATCGCCCTTCTCGAGAGGCTGCTCACTCCGTTGAAAGGGCATCCCCATGCCGGGGATATAAGACAAAGGGGACTGATAGCAGGGATTGAACTTGTGGCGGATAAGGGGCTGAAGCTCCCCTATCCCCTGGAACAAAAGGTCGGCATCCGTGTCTGCATGGAGGCAAGGAAGATGGGGCTCCTGCTGAGGCCTATCGGCAATGTTATCATACTGATGCCGCCTCTGAGTATATCCAAGAGCGACTTAAAAAGGATGGTCACTATTGTTGCCAGTTGTATAGAAAAGGTGACAGGGTAAAAAATCCTTGAAATTCAATTTCATCTGGGGCATCTTCTGGTCACTCATTTTATTTATTGTCTTCACTTTATATAACCCCGCTTCCTGCTGCTGCTTCTGTTTCCGTGGAATAATCTATTTGCCGTTCAAGGACAATCTCCGGCGGCCTGTCTACAGGAAGTGAAATTTCAAACTGTGTATGCCCCCGCCGGCTTTCCACCCTGGCAGTTCCATTATGTTTCTTTAGAATACCAGTGACAATGGAAAGTCCGAGACCTGTCCCTTTACCTATATCTTTGGTCGTGAAGAACGGATCAAATATCTTGTCTTTTTTATCATCCGGTATACCAATGCCATTATCGGTAATGGTAACCACAACATAATCATTTACCTTATTGGTACTGATAAAAATCTCCCCCTGATAATCTGCCCCCATTTCCTCAATTGCGTCACACGCATTATTAAGGAAATTTGTCCATAACTGATGTATCTCGCTGGTGCACATAATCTCAGGAAGGTCTTGAGCAAATTCAGTTGTAACAGTAATCCCATGCCTCAGCCTGCTCCTTAGTAGAATAAGGGCAGTCTGAATGGACTCATTGATCTGGGCTGCCTCAACCTTGTCCCTGTCAGTATAGGCATAATACTTGAGGGCACGGACTATCTCTGCAATCTTCTGTGAGCTTGCATTTGAGATATTTGCGGCCTGCACTATACTCCCGAATGACTCAAAGAGGGCAAAAAATGATGGTATCCTCAGACAGTCTATATACATCAAAATCTTTTCTCTATCAGTAAAGTTCAGCTTTACCAGGGCAGTTACCATATTCTTGTAGTTGTCTATCCCATGTTCCCTGAGAAGGGTCTCAATTACCCGGATCTCTTTAAAAGAGGGGGACTGGACGGGCATATTAGATACCGTGTATATATCCTCCAGACATGCCGTCATTTTATCTGCAAGAGAATCCGGTTCCTTTTTGAAGTCTTTTAATATAGCTGGAAGGATGATAACTTTTTGTTCAAGGTTTCTCGTTACATTATGGATTGCCCCTATGGGTGAGTTGATTTCGTGGGCAATCCCTGCTATGAGTATACCAAGTGACGCCATTTTTTCATTAAGGACAAGCTGAGTCTGTGCGCTTTTAAGATCATCATAGGTCTTCTGTAATTGGGCTGTAGCCTCCTGGACCCGATCCTCCAGGTGCCTGTTATAGTTCTCGATTTCCTGTCTTGATTTCATGAGATCGGAAATCATATGGTTGAATGACTGGGCCAGGTGCCCAATCTCGTCATTGGTCACTGCCATTATACGTACAGAAAGATCCCCACTCTGTACCTTCATCATAGAGTCGACCATTTGACGTACCGGGATGGAAATGGAACGGGAAAGAGAGAGCGAGAGGGCGGAGGCGACTATAATTGCTATTACTGAGATGATAGCGATCTGATACTGCATGTTCTGGACGGCGGCATAGGAGTTGCTTTTCAAATCCAGAATATCGGAGGCCTTTGTTATAGAAAGGGTCCCGATCATGATGACAGTCACCAGTAAGATCAACGTATATGACCACAACATCCTCATCTGGATACTAACCCTTCTGGTCAACTTAAAATCAAGGGGGATGTCGTTCTGGATCAGTAATTTGTAAATAGGCTGCATGCACCTCTCGATAATGAAAAAGAAAAAGGTAATGGTAACAGAAATCCCAACAATTCCGGCAATAGTGATATGGACAAGATTGTTTGCTTCCACATCAAAGAAGATCCAGAGATAGAGGAGGACAGGGACAAGGACCGTCAGATGGTCGAAGCCGACTTCAATTAAATGGTGCCTCAGGGTGAAGACAACTGCTTCTTTTCCGGCCTTCCGGGCCGATTCCTGGTCTATAGATTTACCGTCAAAAATCAGGCCGATGACCTTCCTCAGGTTCTTTGTTTCTTCCTGGGCAATCAATACCGTATTGACCACACAGAGAGTAACGGTTACCGAAGCGATTAAATAGAAGTGAAAAATTTGTTCATTATTTAGACTAACAGTGAGATACACATAGTAGACTACCAGAGAGGCTCCGATGACACCCAGAAATCTGGTCATGGCCATAAACCAGACAATATAGCCGGATTTGTATTTTGTGAGGAACCTTTCAAGCATTAGAATTGACCCCCTTCTGCCGAAGAGACCCCAACCCCCCAGCCTCAGGTTCATTATGGTCTCCCTTTTCTGTCCGGGAATTCACGATCCTGAGACTTTTACCGTAATGGAAGAAGAAATGGTAGAATGCAAGAAATGCAATCTTGAGTTTCTGCTTATGTAATGCCCTCTTACCACCATAGCTCTCTGCGAGAAGGGTTTGAACGACACGACTGTTCCACAGAAAAGAAAGCCAGAATCTCCACCGGGGACCGTAAAAAAGCCACGACATGAAACGATACATCTCCTGCTCTTTCCCCAGTCGTTGCTTGAAGATCTCTGATCTATATGAAGCAAAAGAAAAGTCGTGGTCTTCAAAAGCCCGGACAATTGCCTCTGCCGCTATCTTGCCGTATTCCAGGGATTGAGATATCCCTTCTCCGAAACAGGGATCAATCCCTGCTGCATCACCTACAAGCAGCATATTCTGGATTGCGAAGACATCATTCGGGCTGAATGGCCGCTCTGGATGTCCTTTGAGTCTGTACTGAGAGAGATCAATCCCTCGTTTTTTGAGTGCATCGCTGAAGACTGCCTTAAGGTCTACCCTGGTCTTTCTCTCCAGGTTGCTGTCCATAATTCCAATATTCAGGAAGGGTTTGCCGTCGATGTAGCATGGAAGTTCCCAGATGTATCCCTTCATCCCCTTAGAGACCAGGGAGAGGTCGACCAGGCCGACATACTGCTGGAACTGGATTGATTGTTGTGAGTCGGCAGGGATATCTATTTCAAATAGCCGTGCAAGGCTGTTACGTTTCACGAATCCTTCGACATTTCGCAGCATGGAATATACCCCGTCAGCCCCGACGACTACCCTGGCCCTGTAAGTCTCCCTGGCCGTTGTAACAATGACGCCATCTCCGCACCGCTCAACCTTAATGGCCGGTTCTCGCTCATTCAGGGAAATCTTCTTTTTTCTCACCTCGTCAGCCAGCATAGAATCAAACTGGCTTCTCCTGACAATCTTATTGAAGCAACCTTGAGGAAGATCAATGGTTCCATGGCCATTGTTCAGCCGGAGGTGATTGATCGGCACGAATGGTATTGAGAGTTCAATACCCAGTTCTTCGAGCAACATTTCTGTATTTCCTGACAGCCCCCCGCCACAGATCTTTTCTCTGGGATGTACAGCCTTTTCGAGGAGGAGGGTTTCACGGGCGAGATTGGGATTCTGTCTGTACAGATTCAGCGCTGTGGCTACGCCGGCAGGTCCAGACCCGATAATAATAATGGAAAACTTATCGATCATTGAAAGATAACTTCCTCTCTATTTAAGACCAACGCTACCCAGGTGTAACCGGATCAACTTCTCAAATCCCCGCACAAATTTTGTCATGTCAACTGACCGGATACGCTTGCTTAAATCGCACAACTGGTGACGGTATATTTCCCATTGCATCAGAAAGTGCTTTTCACACCCGGATGCTCTTACCTTTCCACGGATCAGTTCAGGGTCTTCATGCCGGAGCTCGTGGCACGTAACAATCCCCTGTTTGATAAGATATGGGTAAATACCGCTGCTGAAGTCTCTGTCTTTGATCTCCCGTTCCCATGTTGTGATCATATTCCCGATCCTTCCCATCTGTTGTGCCTTCAGGACAGCCTCCCTTAAAA
>JACRGZ010000175.1 GCA_016234155.1 Nitrospirota bacterium
ACCCCATAATCCCCCTAAATCCCCCTTTAAAAAAGGGGGACTTTTACCCCCCTTTTCTAAAGGGGGGATGGGGGGATTATTTTCATCCCCCTTTGTGAGCCTGCGGCTCATGACGGTTCACCTGAAAATACCCTTGTAACCCCCTCACCCTACCCTCTCCCCTTAGGGGAGAGGATTAAGGTGAGGGGTGATTTTCATCGTCCTTTGTGAGCCTCTGGCTCATAACAGTTCATCTGAAAATCCTTCTGAAAATCAGGATTCAAGGATTCGAGGGGTCAAGGGTTCAAGTGTAGGTAGAAAATCCCGTGAAACATGTCCGTTATTTTTCTAACTTCTTGATTCTTACTTCTTACTTCTATCTGGACCCCTTGAATCCTTAATCCTTATTATACTCCACCTTATAAAACTTTATCCTGCCTATTTTTCCCCCTCTCCCGTTATTTATTATAATCTCAAAGGGGGTTGATATGCCATCTACAATCCTGAAATCCCTATACAGTGCCTCAAGAAGCCTCTCCCCTCTCCGGTCCGGAAGTTCTGAGAATATCTCTTTTCTAATGATGACCATATCCAGTTTATCAATCC
This sequence comes from Nitrospirota bacterium, assembly GCA_016234155.1. Lineage (GTDB taxonomy): Bacteria > Nitrospirota > 9FT-COMBO-42-15 > HDB-SIOI813 > HDB-SIOI813 > JACRGZ01. The sequence continues at coordinate 586 of JACRGZ010000175.1, forward strand.
ACCATCGTCTTAAAGGATACGATATCTCCCCATCACTCTTCAATTGGTTTACCACATAGTAACGCCTGAAGTCCTCAATAAAAAAACCAGTATCAGGATATCTGTCACTTCCGTAAAAGTCTATTGACTCCCTGATTATTCCGGGAGTTACGAGGAGTTCAAGATTCTCGTCAGAAAACGAAAGATCGGGACGATTGTCATTGATCTGAAGATCGAACAATGTAAACCCTGTTGGGGTGAGCCCGACAAGCCTGAAAAAACCATCGCTGCTATAAGACAGATAGGCATCAAGTGCCGGCGTAGTAACAGTCGCAGGTTTCAAACCCAGCGCTGCATTGATTGTCTTTATTCTGTCTGACTTATTCCTTAACACCTCAAGGACTCTTCTGTCCGTAACGATTGAGAGATCAGCGGATGGTTTCACACCGGCACATGAAAGAAGGATCAGAGAGGATAGTAATATACTGAATAAGTTAACTGGTCGAATTGGCAACTTAATTAGTTCACACTGAAAAATACACTAATCAAATAAGGTAAAAGTTCAGCTAACCGCAGAGACGCAGAGGCGCTGAGTATGGAAATTAATCAAATAACAGAGGCTCTTGCAAAAGTCTATGTCATCCCCGAAATCTTCTATCGGGGATATGATTTTCTGTAATAAAACACTATATTCCCGCTTAAACCATGCGGGAATGACAACATTTTTATACTTTTGCAAGAGCCTCAACAGAAAAGATAATTTTCTCTGCGTCTTTGCGTCTCTGCGGTGAACTATTACCAAATAAGATGGCCGTCAACTAAACATTATCTCAAGAGCACTCTTAACAGTTGATACACCAATAATATCTACAGAGTCTGCAGCAAGCTGGGTGGCATTACGTTCCGGGATTATACAGCGTCTGAAACCCAGCTTGGCAGCCTCTTTTACCCTGATCTCTGCAGACGTTACCCCCCGCACCTCACCGGATAATCCGACCTCTCCGAATACAACAGTATAGGGGTCAACGGGGATCTCTTTAAAGCTTGATGATAAAGCTGCTATTATGCCAAGATCACTGGCAGGCTCGCTCAATTCCAGACCTCCTACGACATTTACAAATATATCCTGTCCCTGAATATGCATACCAACCCTTTTATCGAGTACAGCAACAAGGAGTAAAAGCCTGTTATAATCTACCCCGATTACTCCTCTCTTAGGTATTCCAAAGGGAGAAGGGCTCACCAGCGCCTGTATCTCGGTTAAAATCGGCCTGCTCCCTTCAAGGCTTGAAACCACGACCGAACCGGCTGAACCAACTGTCCTCTCTGATAAAAAGAGGCTTGAAGGATTCAGGACTTCCTCAAGCCCCCCTTCCTTCATTTCAAATACACCTATTTCGTGGGTTGAACCAAAACGGTTTTTGACCGACCTGAGTATCCTGTATGGATGACCTCTGTCACCTTCAAAATATAGCACAGTGTCCACAATATGCTCCAATACCCTCGGCCCTGCTATTGAACCGTCCTTTGTAACATGTCCGACAATAAAGACCGGGACACAGCTCTTCTTTGCATAATTCATAAGGATAGCCGCTACCTCCCGCACCTGACTCACACTCCCCGGCGCAGAAGATATCCCGCTGGTGAATGTGGTCTGTATGGAATCTACAATCAGTGCACTGTATTCTGTTTTTTGGATATGGCGCAATATCTCCTCAACGGATGTCTCTGACAGGATATAGATACCTTTCGCCGTAGTGCAGAGCCTTTCCGCCCGCATCTTTATCTGCGACGGAGATTCCTCCCCGGAGATGTATAGTACGCTTTTGGATTCCCTCCCTATCCTTTCAGCAACCTGCAGCAGTAGTGTAGATTTGCCTATACCAGGGTCCCCGCCGATTAACACAACAGAGCCGGGGACAATACCCCCGCCCAGCACCCTGTCAAACTCCTCTATGCCGGTAAGGAACCTGTCACTCTCTTCATATTTAATCTCTTCAAGGATGAGGGGAGAGACCTGTGTCTCTCGCAATCTGTTGACATTTATGCCGGCTGCCGCCTCTTCAGCCATGGTATTCCATCCGCTGCAGTCAGGACACCGCCCCATCCACTTGGGGGAGCTGTAGCCGCAGACCTGACAAATGAAGAGACTTCGTAGTTTCACAACCTCTCCTCTGTACCGCCTACAAGGATCCTTGTGACCAGCTCACTGATTTCCGCCTGGTCTTTCTTAGATATCTTTGTAAACTTGATGCCCATCCCTGGGGTATATTCACCTGCAAAGCCTTGCCTGTTCCATACAACCTTCCCCTCTATCACCGTCTTCTCTATATTACCCGGAAGATGTAATTCCATCGTGATTTCCCTGTTCATCGGCAGGGGATTAAATGTCTCTATAAAAAGACCTCCCCCCCCTATAACACCGGTAAATGCCTCTGCCATTATATCTTCCCGGCCATTATACTTTACCATGAGTGAAAGGGGGGCCCTCAGGAATTGACGTCGTTCTTCCATCACTTGTTACGCTCCATATACTCTGCAATAAACTCTTTTATAAAACTCAGATCAGCCTCCGCAACATTCATAAAATGCACCCCGCAGCGAAACTCATTCCTCTCCCTTCCCGTAAGGAGTTCTGTCCAGGCAACCTTAACCTCTGCATCTATGGCCCTGACACCGATATAGATCCTGATCTTTAAACAAGACGAAACAGCTTGAAGCTCCGGAAGTATAAGCAGGAGCCCCCCTATGCTTATATTCTGAGCCACTACAGACCTTGCCCCCTCTTTTTCCGCTTCAAGTATGCTGTATTCTACCGGAAGGGTTACATCTATCCGTGGAAATCTCCTCCTCTGAAATGATACGACCCCCCATTTAGAACGCCACTGATTATCTGTATCTGAAGGTGTCGTCATTCTGAACCCATAGGAGGCAGATCAAAAAGGCCAGGCTGGTTTATCTCTTCGTCTGTAAACGGTATCGGATACTCCCCGTTAAAACAGGCCACACAGAATCTGTAAGGCGGACTGCTGACGGCCTTGAGCATCCCTTCTATGCTAAGATAAGCCAGGGTGTCTGCTGACAGGTGTCTGCGTACATCCTCAACGTTCATCTTAGATGCAATGAGCTCTTTTCTTGTAGGGGTGTCTATGCCGTAAAAACATGAGAATTTTATCGGCGGTGAGGCTATACGCATATGCACCTCACGGGCCCCTGCCTCTCTTATCATGGTAACAATTTTATTGCTCGTTGTCCCCCTGACTATAGAATCATCTATTACAACAACCCTTTTCCCCTTAAGCACCTCTTTTACAGGGTTTAATTTAAGCCTCACACCGAAGTGTCTTATTGACTGCTTCGGCTCTATGAATGTCCTCCCTACATAGTGACTCCTTATCAGTCCATTATCAAAGGGTATCCCGCTCCCCTCTGCATACCCAAGGGCGGCAGGATTACCGGAGTCAGGAACAGGTATCACAATGTCAGCATCTACACCTGCCTCTTTGGCTAATTGCAGGCCCATCTTTTTCCGGACTAAGTTCACATTTTCTCCAAATATACAACTGTCAGGCCTGGCAAAATATATATGCTCAAATATGCACATGGCCTCCCGTGTCTTTGCAAACGGCATATAGGAATTAATTCCACCGTTATTTATAACAACAATCTCCCCCGGGAGTATATCTCTTATGAAATTTGCCCCGATCAGATCAAATGTGCTTGTCTCAGATGAAAAGACATAAGCCCCATCTATCTCTCCAATAGAAAGTGGGCGGAAACCATAAGTGTCTCTAACAGCTATCATCTCTTTGTCTGTAAGGATCAACAATGAGTAGGCGCCCTTCACCCTTTTTAAGGCATCTATCAATCTGTCTAACACGGTCCGCCCCTTGGAGATGGCTATAAGGTGCACTATTACCTCACTGTCAATTGTAGACTGAAAGATGGAGCCATATGCCTCCAGTTCGCTCCGGAGAAAAGAGGCGTTGACTAAATTACCGTTGTGTGCCAGCGCCAGAGACCCAAGCGCATAGTTCACGACAACAGGCTGGACATTCTCTATTATGCTCTCGCCATATGTAGAATATCTATTGTGACCTATAGCGCTAAACCCTTTCAGACGTGTAAAATTGGCATCTTTAAATATCTCTGAGACAAGCCCCATCCCCTTTTTGCAGTAAAGGTTACTGCCATCTGCCGACACGATCCCTGAGCCTTCCTGACCCCTGTGCTGCAACCCGTGGAGCCCGAGGTACACAATATTCGCTGCCTCAGGATGGTTAAATATGCCGAATATACCACACACTTTAAACCTCTTTTGAAACCTAAAAATTAGGGGTCAAGGATTCAAGGGGTCAAGTGATACTAATTCACTTGAATCCTCGAACCCTCGAACCCTAATTTTTATTAGTTTGCCTCCCCAAGATACCGGGGGATAGCCTTTTGCCATGCCTCTGCTATATCACGCACAGGCAAATCAATAAGGACATCTGACTTACGCCTTATTACAAGCCTCTCTCCCCCCACCCTTCCTATAACTTTAATTGGTGTATCCGTAGTCTCCCCCATCCTCTCAAGCTCCGCCACTCTATCGCTAGCTGCAGTAATAATAATCCGCGACTGTGTCTCCCCAAAGAGGAGGGCGTCAGCCCTTATATCATCAGATAATTCTATCGAAGCGCCTATGTTATCCGTTCCTTCAGGCGGCATGCAGCACTCTGAAATAGCTACAGCTAATCCCCCCTCAGAGGTATCATGCGCTGATTTTATCCAACCTTCTTTTATTCCCTGCAGGCACAGGTCTTGCACTTTCTTTTCCAATTCTATGTCGAGACATGGCGGAAACCCTCTTATTTTATAATGAATCTCTTTAAGATATTCGCTTAACCCGATATCCTCACTATTATTCCCGATAAGAAGGATAACATCCCCTTCATCTTTAAAATATTGAGTCACACGCTTTGACACATCATGAATTATGCCGACCATCCCTATTACAGGTGTAGGGTATATGGAAATATCATTTGTCTCATTATAAAAGCTTACATTACCGCTTACAACAGGTATGTTAAACCGGCGGCAGACTGAGGCTATTCCCTCTATAGCCTGTTGAAACTGCCACATGATCTCATGCCTTTCAGGATTTCCAAAATTAAGGCAGTCCGTCAGCGCCACAGGTTCGCCGCCTCCGCAGACAATATTCCTCGCTGCCTCAGCAACCGCTATTGCTGCGCCTGTGAAGGGGTCGGAAAAAACGTAACGGCTGTTACAGTCTGTTGTCATGGCGACAGCCTTGTTTGTACCTTTGACCCTGATGACTGCAGCGTCAGAACCGGGGAGTATGACCGTGTCTGTCCGTACCATATGATCATACTGCCTGTATATCCATTCTTTTGATGATATTGTTGGAGAAGAGAGAAGAACCATAAGAACCTTGTTTAAATCATCAGGTACCGGTATGTTATCAATATCAAGGTCGTGAAGTATATCAAGATAGGGTGGCGGCGAGATATTCCTCTCATACTTCGGCGCTTCATCAGTAAGGGCTTTGACAGGAATATCTGACACGATGTCTTCGGCATTAAATATCCGCATCTTAGCGCTGTCCGTTACCTCACCAATCAATACGGCATCCAGGTCCCATTTACCAACTATATCTATAACCTCCTGTTCCCTCCCCAGTTGGGTCACAATAAGCATCCTCTCCTGGGACTCTGACAACATAATCTCATAAGGGGTCATGCCGGCTTCCCTTGCCGGGACCCTGTCTACATGAATATCTATCCCTGTGCCGGCCCTGCCGGCCATCTCACATGATGAGCTTGTAAGCCCGGCCGCCCCCATATCCTGAATCCCAACAATCAGTCCCTTATCCATTGCCTCAAGACATGCCTCGATCAGGAGTTTCTCAGTGAAGGGGTCTCCGACCTGGACGGTAGGCCTTTTTGCCTCTGATGTCTCATCAAATACGTCAGAGGCCATGGTTGCGCCATGAATACCATCCCTTCCGGTCTTTGCACCGACATATATCACAGGGTTTCCTACCCCTTTAGCCACTCCTCTGAAAATCTTGTCCTTTTTTACGATCCCGAGGGCAAAAACGTTTACTAATATGTTGTTGTTATATATCTCATCAAAATAAACCTCTCCGCCTACGGTAGGGATACCCACACAATTCCCATACCCGGAGATACCATTTACCACACCTGAGAAGAGATATCTATTGCGGGGGATATTGATATCCCCGAAGCGGAGCGAGTCAAGAATGGCAACAGGTCTTGCCCCCATCGTAAATATATCTCTCAGTATCCCCCCTACACCTGTGGCGGCTCCCTGATAGGGTTCAATAAATGAGGGATGATTATGACTTTCCATCTTAAATACAGCGGCAAGCCCATCCCCTATATCTATTATACCCGCGTTCTCCCCCGGACCTTGCAGCACCTTTTCACCTGATGTGGGAAACTTTCCCAGATGGACCCTCGAGCTTTTATAACTGCAGTGCTCACTCCACATCACAGAGAATATACCCAGTTCAACAATATTCGGCTCACGCCCAAGGACCTTTATGATCTGCTGAAACTCCTCTTCGGTAAGGCCATGGGCATCTATGACGTCCTTTGATAACAATGTATCCCCTTTGAGGCTCTTGCAAAAGTCCCAAAATGCTGTCATTCCCGCATGTTTTTAGCGGGAATCTATTATTTGTTAATAGAAAATCATATACCCGATAAAGGATTTCGGGGATGACAGAGACTTTTGCAAGAGCCTCCTTTGATTACTGCAATTCAAACACTGGACTTCAGACTTCTGACTTTTCAATGTAAGAAATCAGCCCTTGGAGTATCCTCAAGCTTTCCTGAGTCTAATGTCTATGGTCTATGGTCTATGGTCTACTGTCTGAATTGCATATAATATACTACCGACTCAAACAGTGTATAGCCATCATCACCGCCGAGGATACCCTCCCCGCACCTTTCAGGATGCGGCATCATCCCCAATACATTTCCCCTGTCATTGCATATCCCTGCTATATTTCCAAGGGAGCCATTTGGATTTACCTCTTCACTTATATCTCCGCTGCAATTAGAGTATCTGAAGACAATCTGATTATTTTTTTTAAGACGATTAAGTGTCTCGCCGTCAATATAATAATTCCCTTCAGCATGGGCAATAGGCATTTTTATAATCTGGTTTTCAATGTAGTTAACGGTAAATGGGGTATTGATATTATCTACTCTTAAGTATACATCCTTACAGATAAACTTCAGGGACTTATTTCTTAACATAGCCCCGGGCAGAAGTCCAGCCTCAAGGAGTATCTGAAAGCCGTTACATATACCAAGTACAAGCCCACCCCTCTTGGCAAACTCCTCTACCGCCTTCATTATCGGGGAGATGCGTGCCATAGCCCCTGTACGGAGATAATCCCCATAGGAGAATCCCCCGGGAAGGATTACAATGTCAAAGTCAGAAAGGTCTTTTTCCTTATGCCAGACAAAACCTGCAGGCCTGCCCAGCACATGTTTTACTATATAATAACAATCATGGTCACAATTAGAGCCAGGAAAGACTATTATGGCAAATTTCATAGGTATTGGAATTATATCAGGAAGTCTATTGCTACGGCAAGAACAAAAAATATAAATCGAAATGACAAATGTCAAAGCCCAAAGTTCAAATAATTTGACATTTGGATTTTGTCATTTGAACTTTTCTTCTACCCTTCTAATAAAGTCCTCGATTGCCTCATCGTAAAAGTTAGCAATGGATATGGCTTGGCCGGACATTCTACTCTGATATAGTCTGCGCCCCTCCTCAATCTCATCTCTTAAGTTTTCATAAAATGTACCGCCGGCTGCCCCTTCTTCAGCCTTCTCTTTATTGTAAAGGACTATATCTGACACAATAGCCCGTGCCAGTCTTTTGGCATCTTCGTGCAGATGCATCTCAGGCTCAACAGGTATAAACTTCCTGATCTTAGGCGCCAGCAGCTCCCTGATATGCCCCCTTTCTATATGCTCATCAGCGCCTGAAGGGTATTGTAATCCTGAGGTTATGAGTATGACATTTATATCCCTGAACCTCTCAACCTTTTTGATTATATCCCATACTGTAAGACCGATAATCGTAGGTAAACCTGCATCCAATATAACTATAGGGGGGTGAAACTCTTCTAGAAGAGTGAATATTTTATGCTCATCAGGGGCACTAATAGGTTTAAACCCTTCACTTTCCAGTATAGTGGCAATAAGATGCCGTAATGCCTCTTCTTCTGTCCCTATAAGGATAAGATGTGCGGGATCTTTCATTTTCATCTGAAAATATAAATCCTAAATCCTAATATCTAAATCCTAAACAATATCTAAATTCAAAATACAAATATCATAAACTGTTTTGAATCTTGAAATTAGAATTTTGAATTTGTTTAGGATTTAGCGCTTAGAATTTAGAATTTTCATCCTCCATATTGTAAGCGACCCTGTTCCTGCCGTTGCGCTTTGCACTGTATAATGCCTGGTCAGCCTTGCTAATCAGCGCCTCATAACCACCTTTAGTATCATCAGGAAATGTGGCTACTCCAATACTTACAGTTATATGTTTACCACCGTTCAGCTCGCTTAGCAACGGACTCCCCTCGACGGTTTTTCTGATACGTTCCGCCACTATATGGGAGCCAATAACCGTATTCTGTGAAAGGACGATTATAAATTCATCCCCACCGTACCGGACTGCAAAATCATAACCCCTCAGCACAACCTGCAGGAGCCTGGCAACCTCTTTAATTATTGTATCACCACGCTGGTGTCCGTATGTATCATTGACATCTTTAAAATTATCAATATCGAGCATTACCAGGGAGAGCTTAAGATTAAACCGATCGCTCCTGTTATACTCCCTTTTCAGCGTATCATACAGGTATCTCTGATTATACAGACCTGTCAGATCGTCAAGTATTGTAACCCGCTTCAACTCCACTATCTTTGTCTTCAGTTCATTCTGAAGCTGTTTCATCTTCAGTAAAATCCTGACCCGCACAACAAGTTCCTGCGGATGGAATGGTTTGGTGATATAATCAATAGCCCCGCTCTCTAACCCCTTTATCTTATCAAACAACCCCCTGTTGGCAGATAACATAACGACCATAATCTCTTCCAACCTTTTTTCCTTACTTATCATTTCCATCAATTTAAATCCATCCATCCTCGGCATCATTACGTCACAAATTATCATGTCGACCTCTTCCTTTGAGAGGACCTTTATAGCATTGAAACCATCGTTGGCCTCAAAATAATTTTCGAACAGTTGCGCCTCTCTGAGGCTTTCTGTCACCTTTTGCCGGAGCATGGGTGAATCATCAACTATCAAGACGCTCTTTCCCATAATACACCGATATTTCGGATGTTAAATTATAATCTTAAGGGGGTCGAGTACCGGCAGGATCTTTTTTGCATCTATTTCAGCAAATCCTGAAACACAACTTACATTGCATAGAAGCCTTCCCAGCGGCTTGATTAATACCTCACGCTGACCTTTTATTTTATCAACCACTATCCCGGCCCTCTTTTCTGCAACCCCGATAACCACAACATACCTCTTATCCTTCTTCCCCGCGCCCCCTTCCATCGCCCCATTGCCGGCAAACCTTAAAATATCTTTTAACCTTATAAGCGGTATAAAATTACCTCTTACATCAATGACTTCCCGCCCGCCGATCTTCTTTATGTTGCTGTCCCGTAGTATGAGGTTCTCAGAAATAGAATTAAAAGGGATAGCAAACTCCCTGCCTGACTCGCTGACAATAAGCGCCCTTACAATCAGGAGGGTCAATGGCAGGGTAATACGGAATTTTGTCCCTTTTTCACTCCTCGTATCTACATCTATCATACCGGAAAGGTGTGCAATATTCTTTGCAACTACATCAAGACCAATACCTCTGCCGGATACATCATTGACAGTCTTGTTTGTACTAAAACCGGGTTGAAAAATAAAACCGATCAATCTCTTATCATCTATCTGTTCCCCTCTTTTTATAAGCCCTTTCCCTAATGCCACATCATAGATTTTATTGATGTCTATCCCGCCGCCGTCATCTTCTACCTCTATCAATATACCCCTCTCTTTCTGAGAAGCCATTACTTTTATTGTCCCGGCTGCCGGTTTACCCCTCTCGAGTCTGATCTTCTCACATTCAATGCCATGATCAACAGCATTACGTATAATATGCATGAGGGGATCGGCAAGCTCTTCAGTCATGGATTTATCTAATTTAGTATCACCACCGGAAAACTCTATCGCCACCTCCTTGGATAATTCTCCGGAAAGCCTCTTTGCGGCACGGGAGAGTCGGTCAAACATATAGTCTACAGGAACCATCCTTAGCTCAATGAGCCCATCCCGAAGCAACGATAATTTCTTGTATAACTCTCTTGATCCCTTGTTAATATCAAGAAAAGAGAGGTTACAGCCCTGCCGGGCCTTAAGCCCCTGTAAAGCCCCGGAGACTGTTCCGTGCAATAACAGCGCTTCTCCGACAATATTCAGCAGGGCATCTAACCTCCCGATATCCACCCTGACTGTCTTAGTAATGCCCCTCACATAACGGTCAGCAGATCCTCTGCCGGGCATAATCCCCAAAAAACTCAATTGTTGCTTTTTAGACTCAATCACCGACGCTAATGATCCTATTTTTTTAACGCTTATTATGTTTGCCTTTAGAATACTGTATATCCTGGATTCGACATCTGCTTCGTCAGAGACAAAAATGATGTCAAAGGATAAGCCTGTATCAGCAGAAAACCCGGAAATAGGGATGAAGGTAATAATTTCACCGAATTGTGTGAGATTGCCCTGGAGCATTTCCACATCTTCATCTATAGAATCAACCTGTAAAGATATTGTAATACTGTATGTAGTCCACCCTTTTTTAATGCGCTCATACAGTCTGTGTATCTCATGCTCAGACAATCTATTAAGCAAAGCCGGGGCTATGCAGGCTAAATCTTCCGATGATACATTCACAGGCGGGGCTATATCATTCAAAATACCATCAATCTTGTTTACTATATATCCGATTTCAATACACTCTACCCCCTGTTCATTGATATTTTTAAGGAGTCCAAGGAGTATATCCATGACCTCAAAAAGGGTATCCATTACACAGGATGTTAATTGAATCCTGCCAAACCTCAGGCAGTCGAGCAGGTCTTCAAATTTATGGCTTAATGCGGTTATTCTGGGAAATCCTGATACCGCGGATATACCTTTAAGGGTATGAATTCCACGGAACAAGGTATTAATTATATCCGGATTTACCTCCCCGGAAGAGATATATACGGTCTGGACCTTGCATAGGTTACTGCTTAGAGTCTGAACAATATACTCAGCCTCGATGAGAAATTCCTGAAATGTCCTGGAGTGTTGATTGTGGGCATTTGCCATGGTTCAGGGGTGTCCTGATGCTAAATGAGCAATCCCGGCAACCTTGATAAACGCCTCTAAAGAAGATGTGTCACCTATAGGATTCTTATAAGGGAGGTTATCTCCATATACTACTGATATGACCCTGTCACCCTCAATCAAAGGGGAAATAAATACCTCTGATGGCGTACCCTCGCCAAGATGTGTCACAAGGTAATTATTCCAGTCAGTCTCGCAGAGCGGGCCTTTATAAGTCTTTCTATTGTGTACCGCGTCACTTATGGCAGACGGCTTATTTAATGGTATGGTCATCCCTTTTATCCGCTTATCCGCTGAACTCATCGATATACCCGCCTGACCAAATCCCATCGCCTTATCTTCTATAATCTTAAATACAGCAGCCCTGTTCAGTAATTCACCGGCGAACCTCAGTATCATTAATAAAATCTCAGTGCTTACCACAGGGATTGATATCTCCTCTATTAAGGAGATGAGTATCTTCGGATAACCCCCTTCATCTTTAATGGATTGGATGACCTGCTTAGGCCGTTCAATCTCATCCTTTGGCTCATCCTCTGGCTCATCCTCTGGCGGCTCATCACCCTCCGGCATCACCCTTCCACTTTCATCCCTGAGCCTTGTACCTTCTAAGAGTATATATTCTGTGCTGACGCTTACCCCAGGAGGGACTTTTGGCAACGGTTTCTCAGGCTCAAACCTGAATACCCCCTCTTCCCAGGAAAGTAATTCATATATTACATCTTTAATCTGTTCCTGGATGAGGTTCTCCAGCACATCTTTGTCTACAAACTTGTTCTCTGACAATATAGAGCCTAATGGTTCATGAACCTTTCTGTCTTTCTGTATCTTAAGTGCAGCCTCAAGGTCTTTTCCCTCTAATAAGCCCCCCCTGATCAGCCTCTCTCCGAGTCTTTCCTGGCCATGCAGGGACGCATATAATATCTGACCGTCATGGAAGACTACCCTCCCTTTACCGGCAGGGCCTTCTACATTAAGCACACCACTCTTCTTGCTTAAATGGATTATCTGAAATATATCAGGCAGACTTAAGTCTGATAAGTGTCCTTTAAGACTCATGTTTAATAAAGGGGTCCAGGGGTCAAGGATTCAAGGGGTCAAGTGAAATATTAATAACATCTGCCCGACCACTTGACCCCTTGACCCCTATTTTTCAATTTCATATCGGAAATCTTCGATGATCGGATTAGAAAGGAGTTTGTTACACATCTCTTTGATCTGAGGGTCTAATTTTTCTTTGGCGGTATCATCTATCTCTATCTCTATATACTTTCCGACCCTCACATCCTCAACCGATGTGTACCCGAGTGAATGGAGAGAATGTTTTACAGCCTTACCCTGTGGGTCCAGTATACCTTCTTTCAGTGTCACATAAATTTTTACACGCAATTAGTACCCTCCTTCACCCATCAAAAACCCTGTTGAAAATATAATCTATATGTTTTAGATAATACCCTATGTCAAAACAGGACGTTATATCACTATCACTCAATAAGGTCTTTACCTCTTTATCTTCTAATAATAGCCTCTGAAACTCCTCTCCACTGTCCCACGCCCTCATGGCATTTTTCTGAACCAATCTGTATGCCTTATCCCTGTCCATACCTTTCCTGACTAATTCCAGTAATACCCTCTGCGAGAATATGAGCCCACGGGTGAGATTAAGATTTCTCATCATGTTATCGGGATAGACGACCATATTTTCTATAATGTTTATCAGCCGGTTTAACATGTAATCTATGAGAATGGCGCTATCCGGTATTATAACGCGCTCAACTGATGAATGACTTATATCACGCTCATGCCATAACGGTATATTTTCCAGTGCAGCGATACAATTGGAGCGTACAATCCTGGCAAGGCCGCTAAGGTTTTCACACCCAACAGGATTTCTCTTATGGGGCATTGCGGAAGAGCCCTTTTGCCCTTTAGTAAATGGCTCCTCAACCTCTAATACCTCAGTCCTCTGGAGATGGCGTATCTCTGTGGCATGTTTCTCTATTGTGCCGGCTATTATTGACAGGGTGCACATATATTCCGCATGCCTGTCCCTCTGCATTATCTGAGTAGATATGGGATCTGGTTTTAACCCGAGCTTGCGGCATACGTATTCCTCTACAAAGGGGGCAACATTGGCAAAAGTGCCGACAGCGCCTGATATCTTTCCGCAACTTATTCCCTCCTTTGCCTTTATTAACCGGTCTATGTTTCTCTTAGTATCTTCATGCCAGAGCGCCATCTTAAGGCCGAGTGTTACGGGCTCCGCATGAATACCATGGGAACGGCCTATCATAACCGTATCTTTATACGCATATGCCTTTTCTTTTAAGACTTCCTTCAGCCTGTTCATATCCTCCAATATGATGCCGGCAGCATCAATCATCTGGAGTGCAAGTCCTGTATCCAGGATATCAGAGGATGTAAGGCCTAAGTGCAGATATTTTGCCTCCTCTCCTATACCCTCAGAGATAGAAGTTAGAAAGGCTATTACATCATGTTTTACATCAAGCTCGATCTTGTTTATATGTTCTATGTCTATAGATGCCCTTTCTTTTATTGCAGCGATAGCCTTCTTAGGGATCTCCCCCTTTTCTGCCATTGCCTCGCATGCCAGTATTTCAATGGTAAGCCATTTCCTGAACTTATTCTCCGGCTCCCAAACCTGCTTCATTTTGGGTAATGTATATCGCTCTATCATATTAAATCCGAAATTCGAAATCCTAAAATATAAATCCTAAATCCAAAACAATACCAAATGACTAATGAAGTTCAAATGCCAAAATCCAAATGCCAAATTTGTCATTTGAGTTTTGACATCCATTTGAACTTTGAGCTTTGACATTTGGCATTTTGAATTTGTTTAGGATTTAGAAATTAGAATTTAGAATTTCCTGCTATTGCTATTGCTATAGCTTATCTCCCAAAATCTCCCTGTGATCATTTAATACCCTATCAAGGATGCCATTGACAAAGGAGCTTGAGTCCTCTCCTCCGTACCTCTTTGCAATCTCAATTGCCTCATTTATTGTAACCTTTACAGGGATGTCTTTAATAAACAGTAATTCATAAATAGCCATCCTCAGTATATTCCTGTCAACCACTGCCATCCTGTGAATACTCCAGTTCATGACCGATTGATTGATCTTACTGTCTATCATTGAGAGGTTCTTTATAACACCCTCTACAATATTGTCAGTAAATTCTCTCACATTCTCCGGGACCTCTTTGAATGTCCAGAATCCATCGATCAGACTTTCAGGCAGACCTTCAGGCAGACCTTCATGCTGATGGCTTATATCATACTGATACAGCATCTGTAAGGCATATTCTCTCGACTTCCTCCGGTATCCCATGGGTCACCTGAAAATCCCTTTTCAAATCCCCCCTCGCCCCATAATCCCCCTAAATCCCCCTTTAAAAAAGGGGGACTTTTACCCCCCTTTTCTAAAGGGGCTGGGTTCCCGTTGCTGCGAAGCATTGCAACGGGAAGGGGGGGTTTTCATCCCCCTTTG